>PUNR01000289.1 GCA_003551805.1 Loktanella sp. | reverse complement strand
GCAGCAGGCTGACCTCGTTGATCGCCAGCGCCTCGTGCATCTTGCCGTCCACGGTCAGGGCGGTCATGTGCAAAGGGTTGATCACCTCTTCCTCGGCCACGGCCAGCCGCGCGGGCAGGTCAAGTTCGTGATAGGCGTTCATCAGAAAACCGACCGTGCCACGGTTCATCCCGTAAACCGGCACGTCCAGCCCTTGGGTGCCGTGTAGCGTTTGCAGCATGAACCCGTCACCGCCCAAGGCCACGATCACATCTGCCTTGGCCTGCGGCACATCGCCGTAAGCCGCCGACAAAACCCGCAATGCGGCCTGCGCAGTTGGCACCGAACTGGCAACAAACGCGATTTTAATACGTGACATGACCGTTTTCCCCCGCAATTCCCCAATGTGTGGGGGGATCAAAGCCGAAACGCAAGCCGCCGATACGAAACACCCATTGCCGTTCTCATAAAGATCATGGTCGTTTTGATGCTTCAGAATGCAGGCTATCTGGGGTAAAGGGGTGCCAATCCCCATCTGGCACCTGCAAAGAGGATGCAATCCATGAATATCACGATCCGCGACAACGGCTTTTTTACCGAAACCCTCGCCACCCGCGACCCGGTGCTGCATGACGCCATGCAGGCCGAGTTGAAGCGCCAGCGCAACGAGATCGAGCTGATCGCGTCGGAAAACATCGTCTCTGCCGCCGTGATGGAAGCGCAGGGCGGCGTGATGACCAACAAATACGCCGAAGGGTATCCCGGACGCCGCTATTACGGTGGTTGTGAACATGTCGACGTGGCCGAAAACCTCGCCATCGAACGCGCCTGCCAGCTGTTCGATTGCGGTTTCGCCAATGTGCAGCCGAATTCCGGGTCTCAGGCCAACCAAGGCGTGTTTCAGGCGCTGCTGCAACCCGGCGACACCATCCTTGGCATGTCGCTGGATGCGGGCGGTCACCTGACGCATGGCGCCAAGCCCAACCAATCCGGCAAATGGTTCAACGCGATCCAGTACGGTGTGCGCCGTCAGGACAACCTGCTGGATTATGACGAGGTCGCGCGTCTGGCCACCGAACACCAGCCCAAGATGATCATCGCTGGCGGGTCCGCCATCCCCCGTATCATCGACTTTGCCAAGATGCGCGAAATCGCCGACAGCGTCGGTGCCTATCTGCTGGTCGATATGGCGCATTTCGCCGGTCTGGTCGCGGCGGGCCATTACCCCTCGCCCTTCCCGCATGCGCATGTGGCGACGACAACCACCCACAAAACCCTGCGCGGCCCACGTGGCGGCATGATCCTGACCAATGACGAAGCTTTGGCCAAGAAATTCAACTCTGCCATTTTCCCCGGCATTCAGGGCGGCCCCCTGATGCATGTAATCGCAGGTAAAGCGGTCGCATTCGGCGAGGCGTTGCGGCCAGAGTTCAAGACCTATCAGGCACAGGTCATCAAGAACGCACAGGCGCTGGCGGATCAGCTGATGAAAGGTGGTCTGGATATCGTCACCGGCGGCACAGACACGCATGTGATGCTGGTCGATCTGCGCCCCAAAGGTGTGAAGGGCAACGAGACCGAAAAAGCTTTGGGGCGGGCGCATATCACCTGCAACAAGAACGGCATCCCGTTCGATCCTGAAAAGCCGATGGTCACGTCAGGCATTCGCCTTGGCACACCCGCTGGCACGACCCGCGGCTTTGGCGAGGCTGAGTTCCGCCAGATCGCCGACTGGATCGTGCAAGTGACCGAAGGTTTGGCCGCCAACGGCGAAGACGGCAATGGCGAGGTCGAGGCCAAGGTCCGTGCCGAGGTCGAGGCGCTTTGCGACCAGTTCCCGATCTATACTAACCTGTAAAATTACGCGTAAGGTGGGTCATGACCCACCTTACCACCCCTGTCAGATCAAGCCGCGCTGCACTACGACGACAAGCACCACTATCGCCGTCACCAGCAAGCCAAAGGCGATAGAGGCCGCGATGCCGAGTGCGGCTGTCCTGCGGCTTTGGCCTGAATCGACCCGTTCCAGAAAATAGACTGCATTGCGATGGGCCGCTTCCAGTCGGGGCCGGTCGATCATGCGTTGCAGCTTGGGATTATCGGCCAGCGCTTGCGCTTGGGCAAAATAGATCATTTCCCGCCGCAACGCGCGTGGCAAAAAGCGGCGGGCCTTGCGGACCTGTGCCTCGAACGTACGACCACGCACGCCCAGCTTTTGGTCGAGCAGCGCGCGGATTTCTTCCACCTGCGTATGAATGTCTGTTGCCATTCGCCTGCGGTAATTCCTTCTTGCGCGGTCCTCAATCCCTCTGGTCACCGAGGGCGAGGAAGGTTAGCAACAGATGCATGTTAAACACGGTCCATTACGACGGCCCCGGCGCTGTCCCGCTTCTGATCGCCCACGGCTTGTTCGGGTCTGCCCGAAACTGGGGCGTTATCGCCAGAAAACTGTCTGAAACGCGCCCCGTTATCGCGGTGGATATGCGCAATCATGCCGACAGCCCGTGGTTTGATAGCCATTCCTATCATGATATGGCCGCTGATCTGGCAGCGATCATCGACGGCCCCATTGACGTCTTGGGCCATTCGATGGGTGGCAAGGCTGCGATGGTACTGGCTGTCCAGCACCCCGATCTAGTGCGCAAACTGATTGTCGCCGATATCGCGCCTGTCGGGTATGGCCATAGCCAGAACGGGCTGATCAGGGCGATGCGCGGTGTCGATCTGACGCGGATCACCACACGGGCCGAGGCGAAGACGGCGCTTGGCATCGACGCACCTGGCGTGGCCGATTTCCTGCTGCAAAGTCTGGATATGAAAGGCCGCTGCTGGCGGTTGAACCTTGATGTGCTTGAGGCCGAGATGGACAAGATCATCGGCTTCCCGCAAATATCGGGGAGTTTCGGGGGGCCGACCCTGTTTTTGTCAGGCGGCAATTCCGATTATGTCACCGCAGACCACAGGCCCGCGATCAAGGCGCTGTTTCCTGCTGCGCGGTTTGCCAAAATACCTGATGCTGGACATTGGCTGCATGCGGAAAAGCCGCGCGAATTTATGGCGTCGGTTGCGGCGTTTCTGGGCTAGCTGAATTCTTGCGCGTTCACGCAGCGTTGGCTACGCTGTGCGCATCAACAATGAAAGCCCAGCCGATGATCCGCCTGATTGCGCTTGCCGCCATCCTGAGCCTGTCTGCCTGCAACACCGTCCAAGGCGTTGGCCGCGATATCACCAGCGCCGGTCAAGCGATAGAAAACGCGCTGTAAGGTGGCCGCTACACGAACAGCGGCGACGTCAGAATGGCAGCCAGACAGGTGCAGCCAAGGAAAGCGGCGAAGCCGTGGGGCAGGTATTGCATCGGAACCTCCATCAGGGTGATGGGGCTTGAACGCACGACCTGCCCGTTTTGATCCCTGCGGGTTAACGAATATTTACCGTGATCGCGCGGGCGACGTACCAACTGGCGGGAATCCCCAACACCGCACCCACCGCCGCCGCGATGATAATCGGCAGCAGCGTATCATATCCGGTCGCCAGCGCCGCGATCACGAGGCTCCCCGCGAAACTGGTCCCGATGATGCTGTAGAGCATGGTGGCAAGACGAAACATGGATGGCCCCTTTGGAATGCACTGTCGCGCATGGGGTAGCGGAGGCGGCAGGGGCCTGCCTTGATGTGGGTCAAATGGGAATGCAATCTTCCCCGCGGGGAAGGTTTCTATTGGCCCGCGTATTGCGCATTTAGTGGGCCTTGGGAGTGTGACCTTCCCCGCGGGGAAGGTTTTTCGCGCTGGAGGTTTGTCATGCCTTCAGGCGCGCCGGATGAGGGCGCGGGGGTGGTTCTGGTGCGCAGCGGCGGGCGCACCAGATAGAAATATCGTGGAAAGGTTAAAACCCAGTTAAGGGGCCGGTCAGCTGTCCATCTTGAGGGCGGAGATGAACGCCTCTTGCGGGATGTCGACTTTGCCAAACTGCCGCATCTTCTTTTTCCCGGCCTTTTGCTTGTCGAGCAGCTTGCGTTTACGCGTTGCATCGCCGCCGTAGCATTTGGCGGTCACGTCCTTGCGCAGGGCGGACAGGGTTTCGCGGGCGATGACCCTACCACCGATGGCGGCCTGAATCGGGATCTTGAACATGTGGCGGGGGATCAGGTCTTTGAGCTTTTCCACCATCGCGCGGCCACGCATTTCGGCACGGTCGCGGTGGACCATCATCGACAGCGCGTCCACGGGTTCGTCGTTGACCAGCACGGACATCTTGACCAGATAATCCTCCTGATATCCCGTCAGGACATAGTCGAAGGACGCATAACCCTTGGTCACGGATTTCAGGCGGTCGTAGAAGTCGAACACCACTTCGTTCAGCGGCAGGTCGTAGACCACCATCGCGCGGCTGCCCGCATAGGTCAGGTCAAGCTGCACACCGCGGCGGTCCTGACAGAGTTTCAGCACATCGCCCAGATATTCGTCGGGCACCAGAATCGTCGCCTTGATGCGGGGTTCTTCAAGGTGGTCCACATGCGTCAGGTCGGGCATGTCGGCGGGGTTGTGCAATTCACGCATCTCGCCGTCGCGCATATAGAGGTGATAGACCACCGACGGCGCGGTCGTGATCAGGTCGATGTCATATTCGCGTTCGATCCGGTCGCGGATGACCTCGAGGTGCAGCAGGCCAAGAAACCCGCAGCGGAAGCCGAAACCGAGGGCGGCGGAGGTTTCCATCTCGAAACTGAAGGACGCGTCGTTGAGGGCGAGTTTTTCAATCGCGTCGCGCAGGTCTTCGAATTGTGAGGAATCGACAGGGAAAAGGCCGCAGAACACCACCGGCTGCGCAGGCTTGAAGCCGGGGAGCGCGTTTTCGGTGCCTTTCTTTTCGGTCGTGATGGTGTCGCCGACGCGGGTGTCGCGCACCTGTTTGATCGATGCGGTGATAAAGCCGATTTCGCCCGGCCCCAGAACCTCGACATCCTGCATCTTGGGCCGGAACACGCCGATCTTG
>PUNR01000087.1 GCA_003551805.1 Loktanella sp. | reverse complement strand
CATGTGCAAGAAAACATGCGCAGGATGATGATCAGCATGCCCGCAATGCATGATGGCATGATGAACGAAGATGCTGACGTTGCCTTTGCCTGCGGGATGATCGCCCACCACCAAGGTGCGATCGATATGGCCCAAGTATTGATCGAACATGGCCAAGATCCGCAGATGCTGGCGCTGGCCGAAGAAATCATCGCCGCGCAGGTCGCAGAGATGGAACAGATGAGCAATTGGCTGGCTGAAAACGCCAACTAAGCTTGTCACGGCCGTGCGGTGCAAAGCCGCGCGGTCATCTGCGCGCCTAACCTAACCTCAAAGCGAGTTTCGTACCTGGCCTAAAAACTGAACCCAACGCGGATTGATCCGACGAGCTGTCCTTCTGGCTGGCCTTCAAATTCTTTGTCCAGATAGGTCAGGCCATAGAACGACTGAACCGGTCCGGCCAGCCAATGAATGCCGCCGCGATATCGGTTGCGGGTGTCACGCACGGTGACACCCGCGCTGTCGGGGAAGTAATTGCTTGATGCGACGGCGGCGAAATCAGCGCCCAACAGGAAGGCGTAACCCCTTTGGCTGCCGGGCCTTGTCCGGTAGCGTTGCCCGGTGACCCCGTCGCGCACCAGCAGTTCACCATTGGTCAGGCCTCCGAACGTCATGTCAGCCCCCATGCGCGCCAAAGTTTCCACGCCAGTCCGTGCTTCGACGAACGGGCGTATCGTTACCGTATCCGACACGGCTATATCATGTCCTGCTTCCGCTACGATGGACAGATACACCGCGTCACCGACCTGATCCGCCCGTGTCTGTGCAGAGGTCGTGTTCATGCCGACTAGGTCGTGAAATGTATCCTGAAACCGGTCCATCCGCGTTTGAGGCCCAACAAAGACAAGGTCACCGCCCAGTGCGAAATCAGTGCCGCCGCGCATGAAATGCGTGTGCAGTCCGGCAGACAGCACCCCGGCAAAAGGCCTGTCCCCCGGTGCGGGGTTGGCGACGTTCTGCGGCGTGATGATTTCCGCGCCAAGGCGCAGTTCGAGGACTTCACCGGGCTGCTGTGGCAGCATGCCATCGCCACCAAAGCTCCAGATCCGGCTGGACACGAAAGAACCGCTGCGCCATCGGTCCTTCACCTCTGCCAGAAAGTCATTGGTGAACAAGCGACCATAACCGACCATTTCGCGCGATTGCGCAGTTGTGGTTTGAGGAAGCAACAAAAGTGCAAGACAGATCGCAGTGAAATGGCGGAGCATTGTACCTACCTTTATTGTTTATAAATCAGGAACAAAGCTACTGTTTTGTGAAGATTGGCCCGTAACTGACTAAAATTTCAAGCAGAATTTCGCATTTTGCGTAACTGCTCTGGATAAAGTCAGTGTCGTAGACGCGACTTAAGATTGGATTACCAATCTGCGGTTTGTTGTTGTTTTTGTACTTCTGATGATTGGCTGGCAGGGGCGGCGTGGGCGAAAACACGCCCAAACGCGCGCCATAGTTGACGTTACGTCAACTATGGCTTGATCCGTCGGTAATCACGTTTACGCTACTCACGCGTGAACACAGGCAGGCTCTGTTCGCCTGCTTTTAATCTAAACCACCCGAATGAATGGAGAAGATTATGACTGCACCACCGCCCTGCCATCACGGAATCGCCAAAGCACGCGGATGTTCGAACATCGCGGTTGGCAAGTTTTCACACCTTTTTCCCAAGCTCAAACCACTGGTCATCACCGAAGACGAAGCCGCAGCCATCGGCGGGCCCGGTGGTGTGATGCATGATTTTGACAGCAGCTCTGCTGATTCAACCGTCCCTGTTGGCTATATTTTCTTTGCACAATTTGTAGATCATGACGTGACGCTGGACGTGTCCAGCGCGTTGCGGCCCGGCCCGGACAGCAGTCAGAAAACCGAAGTGCACAAGTTCGTTGCCGAAGAACTCGGCAATGTGCGATCAGCCAGTCTTGATCTGGATTGTGTCTATGGGTTCGGTCCCGAAGGTAGCCCACAGATTTATGCAGGCGAACACCTGGCGGTCGCGGCAAACGGGATTGATCTGGAACGATCACCCAGTGGGATCGCCCTGATCGGTGATCCGCGCAATGACGAAAACATTTTTATCGGGCAAATCCATCTGGCGATGCACCAGCTTCACAACCGGATATTTGACGAAAGGGTCTATCAGCGCGATATCGCAGAAAAAGGCTGGCGCCGGTTCGAGGCGGCCCAGCGTGAAACGCGCTATCACTATCAGTTCGTTGTTTTGTTCGATTTCCTCAAGCGGATCTGTGATCCCACCATATTTGCCTTTGCCGCCAAAAAGCTTTGCGACCCAAAGGCCAAGTTTCCTTTGTGCTACGAAGCGGACAAGCACGGAAAGCTGCCGATGCCTGTCGAATTTTCGACTGCGGCGTATCGTGTCGGGCATACGATGGTGCGTGACAGCTATGCGCTGAACGAACGGCACCGCGAAGTCCAGCTGTTTGACGAAGCCTTCGGCACATTGGGATTTACCGCATTGCCGGAAGAGCTGGTGCCTGACTGGCGTTTTCTTTTGGCGATAGATCCTTGCGTCACACCGCATATGTCAAAAGCATTCGATCCGGCCTTTGCGGATGAACTGATGAATCTGCCCATTGTTGGCAGCCGCAACCCCAATGACCGTGCGCTGGCCTTTCGCAACCTGATGCGCGCCTCGGCGCTGGGCGTGGCGTCCGGGCAGGATATCGCGACGCAGATGAAACTGAAGGGCTATCCTTTGGATGTTACGGACCTCAAGCTTGATGACGTGCATGAATGGAAACGCGTGGGTGCCGTGCTGCACAAAAGCGGCAAGGATCTGTCCAAACACACCCCGCTTTTCTATTACCTGATGCGTGAAAGTGAACTGGTATCAGGTGGCACGCATTATGGCCCGCTTGGGTCGGCGCTTCTGATGGAGGTGTTTGGCGGCATGTTGCGGCTGTGCAATGACAGCTTTCTGGAACCGTTCGTAAATGGGGAATGGACGCCGGATGCCTGCATCGCCAAACCAAATGCCACCTTTGAAAAGGACCGGCTGATTGGCGAACAGGATTACTATCCGCTGGATCTTGGGGATCTTGTCCGCTTTGCCAAACGGCTGGATAGCGCCGGGCGTCCGGCTGCGTAGGCGCGTGCTGCACGGGGGATTGCCGGTCACACTGACCGGCAATCAGAAAGTAAACTGAAATCCGACAAACCCTGACATCGCCTGACGCCCCAGGCTGTTGCCGTCGTTGGTGCTGTGAAGCATGCCAAGGCTTACGTTGCCTGTGCGTGAAATCGGCGTGCTGTATTCAAATCCAAGGTCAAGCTGGCGTTCGACCGGTGCAAGGCTGACGTCCGTGGTGGTGAATGTTGTCTGCCCGCTGGCGAATTGCATGGGCAGGTCCATTTCCGCTGATCCGCGTGTAATGCCCAACGGTCTGCGTACAAACATCGTCAGCACGTCACCGCTTGTCCCGACATCGGCCTGTTCAAGCGCAAGACCGATGCGATTATAAGAAACCGTACTGAAATTATTGACCATGCCCGCGCCATCGCCACTGGCAAAGCCGGTTTCGGCGTTCAAACGCAAGGCCGTGTTGGTGGCGATCCTTGATGCATATTCGATCTGCAGGGCATTGGTAGATGAACTGACTTCACCCGTCTGATGCGGCACGCTGACGCCCATGATGGACCCGTCAGTGCGCATTGCTGCCAGTCCAACCTGCAGATTGCCACCCGCAAGATCAAACGTCTGGTGCAGCGCAAGCCCCGACGTGCCGTTGCCGTTCAGCACAGCAACCCCAACGGCGCTGTCGGGGGCTGTCAGCGGGATGAATGCACTGCCCAGCAATGCAGCGGCGGTCGGGTCCGACCACGCCCCCCTGTGCCCCGCAAGACCGCTACCACTGCGGATCGCGGCGTTCAGACTGCTGCGGCCTGCCGCGCTGTCGGGGTGGATCGCCGCTGCCAACGCTATACCCGCGGGGTCAATGCGGCTGTCAGCGTCTGCCAGAACGTCTGCCGACACCTCGAACCGGCCATAAAGCTGATCAGTGGACAAAACCGTCAACGCCGCCAGTGACCGTGCCAGCCCGTCACCCGTCGCGGGCCCCGACGTGATCGCGGCAGTGCCAAGGTCAATCGACTGACCGCTCGCCATCGTCACTTCGGCTTGGCCGATCGGCAGCAACGCAGACCGCAGGTCCAGAAAGCCATGCCCGAATTCGGAATTGTACCCATGCGTGATACCGGGCCCAAAGGTCCGCCAGCCGGTATGGTCAAAAAAGCCGTTATCGGCGGTGGCAAGCAGCCTGTCACGCAGTTGCGGGGCGGTCAGATCAGGAAAGGCTTCTGCCAGCAAAGCCACGGAACCCGCAACTTGCGGTGCCGCAAAAGAGGCGCCGACGCCGATTTCGTAGTCACGGTCGCCGGTTTCGCTTGCGACCATGATCTGGCCATTCGCGGCCATGCAGAAACGGGCTGTTTCAAGGCAGGCTGTCGATATCCGTTGGGCGCTGAGGATGCGATTGTCATCGAATTCGGGGATCGCGTTGATCACAGTGATCCAGCTGGGTTCCAGTTCCGGCACACCCAAGGGCAATGCCGCAATCAGGCTGGCGCTGTCGGCATGATAATCGTTTTGCAGCGCAAAAACGATCACCCCGTCGTTCGCAAATGCCTTTAACCCGTCAACATAGGGTTTGACGGATGAATGACCAAAATAGGTAACCGGATTCCTGTCTTGCACGGTCAGATCAGCAAGACCCCACGAATTGTTGGACACAATTGCACCATATGATGCCGCATTGCGCATGTGGTTGCCCAGAGTGCGCCAGTTGACCGACGCGCTATAGTCCAGATACCCCTGATGAATGTCCGCCGCTGGCGCAAAACCAAGCGTGCCGCCGTTCGCCCCTGTGCCTGCCATCACGGATGCGACCGCTGTCCCGTGAAAATCTCCGGCGGGTGGCGGGTTGCT
>PUNR01000092.1 GCA_003551805.1 Loktanella sp. | reverse complement strand
GCCGGGCGCGGGGGCGGTGGTGTGCTTGATGACTTCCGCCAGAACCTGGGGCTGGATGATTTTGACGTCACTACCGACGACGACGGCAATGCGGCCGTGCGTGCGGGCCGGTATCTGTCGGAAAATGTCTATACTGACATCACTGTCAGCAGCGATGGCGGGACCGAAATCAACCTTAACCTTGATATCACCAGTGAAATTGTCGCCAAAGGTGGTGTCGATCAGGATGGCGGGACAAGTATCGGTATCTTCTTTGAACGCGATTACTGACGCGCCCTGCGTATGTAGTGGTATGGCGGTGCGCTGATGCACAGGGTTTGCCGGCCAGAGGGCTGGTCAGGCGTGGATCAGGGTTCTAAATATCCCCTGAACCATGGATGGACAGCCAATGACCGACGAACTTGCCTTGATCAACCGCAAGAAACTGCCTGACGCCTTGCAGGTGCTTTTGGCGGAATATCCGCGCGCGGGCTGGGAAAAAGACCCCGGTTTCGACGGGCTGATCCGGTTCTGGCTGGACCGGCACTTGATGTTCCGGCGTCTGATGAAAGAAATGGCAGGCGCTACAAATCTGTTGCTTGACCGCAAGATGGCACCGGACCAGTTTGCCGGAAATCTTTCGCGGCATGGCGGTATGTTTGTCAACGGCCTGCATGAACATCACACGATCGAAGATAGCTATTACTTTCCCAAGCTGATGCAAAAGGACAAGCGTATCAGCAAGGGGTTCGACATTCTGGATGCAGACCACCACGCGCTGGACGAATTTCTTGCATCCTTTGTGGCCAGTGCCAATGGCGTGCTGCAATCCACCGGCGCGCGCGACAAGCTACAAGACGCCGGTGGCGCATTTCAGGCAGAGCTGACGAGGCTGGAAAAGCTGCTGGACCGCCATCTGGTTGACGAGGAAGAACTGATCGTCCCCGTTATCCTGCGCTATGGCAGCCGTGAACTGGGCTGATCAGCGCAGCCGAAAAGCAGCAGCTTGACCCGCCCCCTGATCGACGGTGAAGCGGATGACGTCATTGTTGATCTCGACCAGTTGGCAGTTGTACGGGATCGGATCACCGCCCCAGACCAGTTCGCGGCAGAAATAGCCGTCTTGCCAGCTCCAAGTGCCTTCAACGTCCCAGCCGACAGCGCGGCCCACGACCTGCCCGTTGTCCAGCACGTTTAGCGTGATGGGATAGAACCGGTGGCGCAATTCACGGCCATCGACCAATTGTAGGAACGCAGCCTCGTCTGTGACAGGGACGTAATTGGCAAAAGCGGCCCCGGCTGTCAGGCTCAGGCCGAGTGATAGAACCAGTGTTTTCATCGTGAAACTCCTCGGATGTTTGAATACATACGCGCAGCGTGGTGGTTTGGTTCACGCAGCGGCGGTTCGCGGCTGCTGTCGCGCGGATTCAGGCCGAACGCAGCAGGTCCAGTTTGCGCAATGCCGGCAAAAAGCGGTTTTTCTGTCGGACTTGCCCCGTCGCAGCCATGCCGATGCAATATTTCGAACAGCGCAGCGTGGGGTGAATGTGCTGCGCGCGCAGGATCTTGTCCGCGATACCATTGCCGCGCGCCGATTTTGTTTCGATGATAAACATGTCGGGGCGCACCGCACAGGCGACATCGGCGCCCGCAAAGCGTAAGGCGGTGTCGATTGTCATCCGTTCGCCGCCTTCTTTGGCAACCAAGGTGATACGCTCGTATTCCATCCCGATGACCGGCTTCAGCGATTTGGCAAAGGGATCTGTGTACATGTCGGTATGGCAGGTTTCGACAAAATCCATCGCGGCGTCGTTCAGCCCGGTTTCCGGTTTTTCCAGCCTCAGCCGCTTTTTGATCGTGATGCTGCGCTTGTCTTTCAGCTTGACCTCGAGATAGCTGAAGCCGGCATCGACATAATCCCTGACCCGCACCTTGCACCTTTTGCGCCGGCCTTGATGGTGATCGTAGTAGCCGCGCAGACTGGCGTCGTCATAATATGTGGTGGCATAGGTAAAGGCGCGCTTTCCGTCGATTTCAAGCACGTCGAAAAGTGCTGCAAAGGATTCAAGCGCAGGCTGCAAAAGGCTGGCAGGGACGATGTATTTGTTGTCCAGCCGTTCCAGCATCGCGGCTTTCGCGTTGAGATCTTCAAGGCTCAGAGGTGCGAAACCGTGCAGGGCGGATTTGATTATCGGATCCATGATATTTCCACTTACATGCGCGGTTTGCGGAAAAACACGTTTAGCCGTGCCATGTCATTGATGTAGTCAAGCGCGGTGATCTGGTAGGACATGACATCGACGCCCAGACGCTTTGACAGATCCGCGCGCATCTTTACGGGGTCCGACAAGGCCCCCTGATCGATCTTGTCGAGCGTGATCTTCACCCCATCGGATGAGGCGAGGATCGCAGGGTGGTCAAAGACAAAGGCCCCCGCAAGAACCAGAATGACCACCGCCAGCGCCAGCGCGATTTGCGTGCCGGGGATGGCGCAGATGACGGCAATCGCCACGGACCCGAAAAAGTAGCTGATCTCGACCTTGCTGATCTGTTCGGACCGCAGTGTAAACAAGGCAAGGATCGCAAACAGGCCAAAGCCGGCCGCCAGCGAAAATTCGACCGATGACAGGATCGACAGGACGCCGAAGGCGAAGATGTTGAACAGCGACGCAGCCGTCACCAGTTCCTTGTCCCGGTAGCGTCGGTAGTAAAGCCCAAAGACCAGAGCAACCATCGCTACAATGTTGATCACAAAACGTAACGGCGTTTCCGCCTCAATCAAAGTTTCAATCATTATTCACCTTAGAGGATTAAGCGCCGTGACTTGTTGACCGGCATGATTGAAACGTAAGAACCCTGTGGTTCATTCCCGAAAATGTAAATGTCTTGTAAAATATTTATGAACCTTGCTGTGCTGCCCCGCGTGTCGGGTGCCCGCCGCAGGCAGGGCGGCGCAGTGGTTACAGCCCCAGCACATCCATCATGTCATAAGCGCCTGGCGATTTGTCCTGCCCCCAAAGTGCCGCCTTGAGCGCGCCTCGCGCGAAAATGGCGCGGTCGGTGGCCAGATGGCGCAGCACAATGCGTTCACCGGCGGCGGCAAAGATTACGTCGTGTTCGCCCACGATATCGCCGCCACGGATGGCGCTAAAGCCGATATCGCCACGCTGCCGTGCGCCTGTCAGACCGTCCCGGCCAGCATCACTTACATCGGACAGGGTGACACCGCGCCCTAGCGCGGCAGCTTCGCCCAGCATCAGGGCGGTGCCGGAAGGGGCGTCGACTTTTTGGTTGTGATGCGCTTCGACGATTTCAATATCAAAATCGGGATCAAGGGCTTCGGCCACTTTCTGGGTCAGCTTGACCAGCAGGTTGACGCCCAGCGACATATTCCCCGCCCGCACGATCACTGCGTGATGTGCGGCCCTGTTGATCGCGGCGATGTCATCGTCGGACAGACCGGTGGTGCCGATCACATGAACCGCGCGTGCCTGTGCTGCCAGTGCCGCAAAGCCGACGGTCGCGGCGGGGGCGGTGAAATCGATCACGGCTTGGGCGCGGGCAAAGGTCTGTAGCGCGTCATCGGTGACGGCGACACCCACGGGCTGACCGCCCATCGCGGTGCCGATGTCCTGCCCGATCCAATCGTGGCCTGTGCGTTCCAGCACACCGGCAAGGTGGCATTTGTCGGATGCCAGCACCGATCTGATCAGCATCTGTCCCATGCGCCCTGATCCGCCTGTGATCACGATCCCCGGTGTATCGGTCATATCTGCCCCCATCTGTTTGCCCTGTCTTAGCGGCGCTTTGCGCGCGACGCAAAGCCTTGCTTGGCTTTACTGCCGGAAGTGATTAAATGCAGCGCATGGCAAAGAACACACAACGTGACGGTAAAGCGCCCACGCAGCGGATGCTGCGGGTGGGCGAGATGATCCGCCGGACCCTGTCCGAAATCCTGCAACGTGGCGAGGTCCACGACCCCGAACTTGCGCGCATGTCCATCACCGTGGGCGAGGTACGCATGTCGCCTGACCTGCGGATCGCGACTGCGTTCATCCTGCCCTTGGGCGGTGAAGGCAAAGAAGAGGCGCTGGCCGCGCTGCGCCGCAACCGCCACGAAGTGCGGCATCTGGTGGTCAAAGGCGGTACGATGAAATTCGCACCTGAACTGCGGTTCCAGCTGGATGGCACCTTTGATCAGATGGAAGCGACACGCGCATTGTTGGCCGAAGATCACGTCAGGCAGGATCTGGACGAGTGAGACTGGCGGCTGTGCTGTTGGCGATCTGCTGCGCAGCACCTGCGGCGGCGGTCACCTGCGAAAACGTCAGCTTTCAGGACAAACGCTATACCGCCTGTACTGTCGCACCCGCCCGCGACAAGCTGCGGCTGTTTCTTAAGGAACAAGACCGTGTTCTGGGCAGTTTCCGTGCGGTGGAAGGCTTGGCTGATGTCACGTCTTTGCCTTTTGCGATGAATGCGGGGATGTATCATCCTGACCGCGCGCCGGTGGGTCTTTATATTGAAAACGGGGTCGAGGCGATGCGCGTCATCCCCAACGCCGGACCCGGCAATTTCGGGCTGCTGCCCAATGGTGTGCTTTGCATCAATGACGACAGCGCGCGGGTGATCGAAACGATGCGCTACATCGCCGAAAGCCCCGTTTGCCGTGATGCCACACAATCCGGCCCGATGCTGGTGATAGATGGCGCGCTGCATCCGCGGTTTCTGCCAGACAGCACATCACGGAATTTGCGCAATGGCGTCGCGACAAGTGATGCAGGGGATATCGCGGTCTTTGCGATTTCCAACGAACCGGTCACATTCCACGAATTTGGCACCTTCTTTCGGGATTATGTGCAATTGCCCAATGCGCTTTATTTTGATGGCAATGTTTCGAAACTGCATGTGCCCGCGCTGAACCGGTCGGATTTCGGGCGTCAGATGGGCCCGATTGTCGGCGTCGTCGAATAGGCTAGCGCGATGATGTCGCTAACATTGGCGCTGG
>PUNR01000427.1 GCA_003551805.1 Loktanella sp. | reverse complement strand
CTTTCGACCTCTTCAATCGGCACTGGCGCACCCAAAGGCTTGATCGCCAGGAGGTCGCGCAGATGGATCGGCGGGTTGTTCTGCATCGTCTTGGAATATTGCTGCCACAACGCATAAGACGCGTTGTTGCAGGCGGCCTGCAGCATATGCATGGTCTGCGCTTCCCACGCGTGCTTTTCACCGGACCGACGCGCCTTGTAAAAGCCGCCAATGGGCAGCACGTCGCTGCCGCCTTTCCAGCCTTTGGCGTGAACCTCTTCGACCTTGGCCTGAATACCCGTCGTGCCGATGCCAGAGATACGGCTGTGCATACCGGGGAAATATTCGGCGACCATGGCACGGGACAGGCCCACAGCCTCAAAGTTCAGACCGCCGCGATAAGACGACAGGACCGAGATGCCCATCTTGGACATGATTTTCAGCAGACCTGCATCGATGGCCGCACGGTAACGCGCCACGGCTTCGGTCAGGTTACCATCAATCAGGCCACGGTTCAGGCGGTCCGCGATGGAATCCTGTGCCAAATAGGCGTTCACCGTGGTCGCGCCACAGCCGATCAGCACCGCGAAATAATGCGGGTCGATACATTCGGCAGACCGGACATTGACCGAACAGAAGGTGCGCAAACCCTTGCCTGTCAGACCCGAATGCACCGCAGATGTCGCAAGGATCATCGGCATCGGCACGCGGTCTTCGGATTGGTGCTGGTCGGTCAGCACCAGATGGCCTGCACCGGACCGCACGGCATCTTCCGCCTCGGCCCGGATGCGTTGCAGGCCCGCGTTCAGCGCGCCGCGACCGGGTTCAAAGGTGCAGTCAATAAAGGCGACGTTATCCCCGAAATGGCGCACCATTTCGTCAAATTCGGCATTGCCGACAAAGGGGCTGTTCAGCACCAGAATTTCGGTCTGTGACGAATCCTCGTCCAGCACGTTTTTCAGGTTCCCGAACCGTGTTTTCAGGCTCATCACACGGCTTTCGCGCAAGCTGTCGATCGGCGGGTTAGTGACCTGACTGAAATTCTGGCGGAAGAAATGCGACAATGGCCGATAGGTCGTGGACAGCACGGCAGACGGCGTGTCATCGCCCATCGAGGCGATCATTTCCTTGCCGTCCTCGGCCATGGGGGCAAGAACCTGTTCCAGTTCTTCGATGGAATAGCCCGCAGCGACCTGCCGCTTGCGCAATTCACCCGCATCGAACAGTGCCTTTTCCGGCACGTTGCGCATCATGTCGTTCAGATCGACAACCTTTTCCACCCAATCACCAAAAGGCTGGGCAGCGGCCAGTTTGTCTTTCAATTCGGTATCTCGGTAGAGCCGCCCTTCAAGCATATCGACAGCGATCATCTGGCCGGGGCCAAGCGCACCTTTTTCAACAACGGTGGCTTCATCCACCTGCACCATGCCCATTTCAGAGCCTGCAACCAGCAGACCGTCACCCGTCACGACATAACGCAAGGGGCGCAGACCGTTGCGGTCCAACCCACCGCAGACCCAGCGACCATCGGTCATGGCAAGGGCGGCAGGGCCATCCCAAGGTTCCATCACCGCGTTGCAATAGCCGTACATATCCTGCCACGCCTGCGGCATTTCCACGGCCTGTTGCGACCACGCCTCTGGCACCAGCATGGTTTTGGCCATGGGCGCGTTGCGGCCTGCGCGGACCAGCACCTCGAAAACAGAGTCTAATGCAGCGGAATCCGATGCACCCGACGGGATGATCGGCTTGATATCCTCGGCCTTGTCACCAAAAGCACCGGACGCCATGCGGATTTCATGGCTTTTCATCCAGTTGACGTTGCCTTTGAGCGTGTTGATTTCCCCGTTGTGGGCCAGCATGCGGAACGGCTGCGCCAGCGACCATTGCGGGAACGTGTTGGTAGAATAACGCTGGTGATAGATCGCGAAGGCGGATTCAAACCGTGCATCCATCAGGTCGGGATAGAATTCTGCGACCTGTTCGGCCAGCATCATGCCTTTGTAGATCACCGAACGGCAGGACAGCGAACACAGGTAGACACCCGCGATCTGCGCAGCGGCAGCAGCTTTTTCGATCCGGCGGCGGATGATGTAAAGCTCGCGCTCGAACTCTTCCTCGGTCATGTCCTTTTCGCAGCGGATCAGGATCTGTTCGATCTCTGGCCGTGTGGCGTTGGCCTTGTCGCCCAAGACTTCGGTGTTCACCGGCACATGGCGCCAGCCATAGATATAGTGGCCCATCCGCAAAACTTCGGATTCCACGATAGTCCGGCAGCGTTCCTGCGCGCCAAAATCCGTGCGCGGCAGGAAGACCTGCCCGACAGCAATCATCTTGTCGTCGTCTGGTTCATGGCCGGTACGGCGGACCTGATCGTAAAAGAACGGGACCGGGATCTGCACATGAATGCCCGCGCCATCGCCAGTCTTGCCATCAGCATCAACAGCGCCACGGTGCCAGATTGCCTTCAGCGCATTGATACCCTTTTCGACGACATCGCGCGACGGTGTGCCGTCAATCGCCACGACCAGACCGACGCCACAGGATGCATGTTCATCATCGTCACGATACAGGCCATTTTCGGCCATCCATTTACGCTTGGCTTCTTCTGCCGCTACCCAAGTCTGGTCATAGATGGTCATTGGCGTTCTCCTTCAAGATATCGGCAGATGAGATGGCTAGGCCGCAGCCGTGTTTCGGGCGGGCGCTAAGAAATCCGGGATCACCCGGAAAGATGAATTCGACAGGTGTACTGTCACGGCTGAACGTCTCGGCCGGTGTGGTGATCGTGCTGGTGCCGGACAGAAACATCCGCCAGTCGCGGCTGACATATTCATTGCCCCGGCTGGACCAGATTTCCGCGCCTGACGCATCAAAGGCGGTAATTTCATAGGCGGTTTCTTCCAGCGTCACACCGTCGATGGTAACCTGACGACCTGTCAGACTGTCCTGCCCGACATAGCGGGTTTCACCGACCTCGGCCGACAGGGTGCGGAAATCCCATGTGTCCAGATTGGTGGCCAGCAATTCGGTCATCGACGCAGGGTCCACCGGATCAGGGGCCAGCGTTTCGTTGATCCCGGCCATAACGTGAAAGCTGGCGATCCATTGCGCCTCGTCGTCGATCTGGCCGACATAGGTCAGACCGCGTTCGTCCAGCGACACGCGGCGTTTCATGCCCGCAGCGTCACTGGTGCAGGTAAAGTGATGTTCAACCTCGCAGCTTTGGTTTTGCACGGTGACGTAGGCCGTACAGCCCGCAGGCAAAGAAAACGTCGTCGGGGCCTGCGCAAAAGCGGGGCCAGCGGCAAGGATCAGGGCGATTGCAATCCTCATGGGCGAAACCCGGATTCGATCACATTGCATTCATAGCGGGGCTGGTTGACAAAAAAGCCAGCCTCGCCCGGATAAATGAAATCAACAGGCGAGGAATCCCTGACCTGCTCGGGGTTTTCATCATCCCAAGCCTGCCCCAAAAAGAACAACCGGTGCTTTTCGCTGACAAATTGCCGGCCAGAGCCTGCGTAAATCTCGTTCCCGTCCACATCCAGCGTCCGACCCTGAAATTCAGTTTCGAGCAGGGTTTCGTTGCCGATAACAAACGTCTCGCCCGTCAGCATATCAAAACCGACGTGCCGTTCGGGTCCGTCATCGGTATCAAGCGTGAAATCCCAAGTATCCAGCCCCGTCGCGAACAATTCGTCCAGCGATGCGGGGTCAGCGGCAGGCACCTGAAGCGTCTCGTTGCCGGTGACCTTATAGCTTTCCATCCACTGGAACTGATCATCCACGCGCTGCACGCTGAACACACCATTCTGGCCGATCAGCGCGATCCATTGATCGCCCGCGGCGTCGGCTTCGCAGGTCCAGACATTGACCATCACGCAGCCACGATGCTGCACGGTCAGTTTACCGGTGCAACCATCAGGTGCGGCAAAGCTTTGCTGCGCCACGGCAGGTGTTGCCATAGCAAGCGCAGTGATCAACGCAGCGCGCATCATTCGGCAGCGACCGTCGCGGATTGGCCAAGGTATTCCAGAATCGCAGTCGCCGCATCGCGCCCGTCACGGATCGCCCAAACGACCAGCGATGCACCGCGCACGATATCGCCCGCAGCATAGACACCTTCCAACGACGTCTTGCCGGTGGTGAAATCCGCCTTGATTGTGCCCCAACGGGTCACGGCCAGTTCCGGCACACCCCAAAGGGTCGGGATATCTTCCGGTTCAAAGCCCAGCGCCTTGATGACCAGATCGGCGTCTTCGACGTAATCGGCACCGGCGATCACCTCTGGCATCTGGCGGCCTGTCGCATCAGGCGCACCAAGGCGCATTTTCTGCACCTTCACACCGGACACAGGTTCGCCTTCAAACCCTTGCGGGGCGGCAAGCCAGATGAATTCAACACCTTCTTCTTCGGCATTGGCCGTTTCGCGCTGCGATCCGGGCATATTGGCGCGGTCACGACGGTACAGGCATTTGACGCTTTCCGCACCCTGCCGCACGGCAGTGCGCAGGCAATCCATCGCTGTGTCGCCGCCACCGATGACAACAACGCGCTTGCCAGCCGCATTCAGCGCACCGCTTTCATATTCCGGCACATCATCGCCGAATGACTTGCGGTTGCTGGCGGTCAGGTAATCAATCGCATTGACGATCCCTTCGGCTTCGCTGTCGGGCAGGTCGCGTGTCTTGTAAACGCCTGTGGCGATCAAGACAGCATCATGTTTGCCACGGATCGCGTCAAACGACAGATCCTCGCCTACATTGCAATTCAGCACGAATTGCACGCCGCCGTCTTCCAACTGCGCCATGCGTTGCATGACGATATCTTTTTCAAGTTTGAAACCGGGAATGCCATAGGTCATCAAACCGCCGCCACGATCATAACGGTCATAGACTGTGACCTGCACACCTTGCCGGCGCAGCATATCCGCCGCGGCCAGACCGCCGGGACCAGCGCCAATGATACCCACGCTTTCGGCGCGTTCGGCATGCGGGCGGATCGGCTTG
>PUNR01000285.1 GCA_003551805.1 Loktanella sp. | reverse complement strand
TGGAAGAGGCCGGGATTGGCGTCGAAAGCATGGCATCGCCTGCCGCCTGCCGCACCTATAACGTGCTGCTGTCCGAAGGGCGCCGCGTCGCGGTTGCCCTGATCCCCGTCTGAATGTTGCACGTGTCAAATCTGGGCTGTGCGCGCGGCGGTGTCGCCGTCCTGAACGCTGTCAGCTTTGATCTGACGGCAGGGCAGGCGCTGGTCCTGCGCGGGCCGAACGGTATCGGCAAAACCACGTTGCTGCGCACTTTGGCCGGGCTGCAACCGGCGCTGTGCGGTGATGTCACCATGCCCGAAGATTCTGCCGCCTACGCCAGCCATGCCGATGGCATCAAGACAGCCCTGACCGTGACCGAAAACCTGACCTTCTGGGCTGCCGTCTATGGGCTGAAACTAACCCCTGACGTTCTGGACCGTTTTGATCTGGCCGATCTGCGCGACCGACAGGGCGGGACATTGTCTGCAGGGCAAAAGCGGCGGCTGGGGCTGGCGCGGCTGGCTGTGATCGGGCGCAAGATCCTGTTTCTGGACGAACCGACGGTGTCGCTGGATACCGGATCAGTCGCGATGTTTGCGCGCTGGTTGCAGAACGATCATCTGGGGCAGGGCGGCATTGCCATCATCGCCACCCACATCGACCTTGGCATCGACGCGCCTGCGCTGGACCTGACCCCGTTCAAATCCGCCCCCGGCACCGGTGGCGGCTCTGACGAGGCGTTCTTGTGATTGCCCTGCTGAAACGCGACCTTGCGCTAGCCCTGCGTGCGGGGGGCGGGTTCGGGCTGGGCCTTGCGTTTTTCCTGATCGTCGTCGTGCTTGTGCCTTTCGGTGTCGGGCCAGAGGCCGACATCCTAAGCCGGATCGCGCCCGGTATCTTGTGGGTTGGCGCGTTGCTGGCGGCCTTGCTATCGCTGGACCGCATTTTCGCGCTGGATTTCGAGGATGGATCGCTGGCCTTGCTGGCGACATCGCCTTTGCCGCTGGAAGCGGCCGGCATGGTCAAGGCGGCGGCGCATTGGATCACGACAGGGTTGCCGCTGACACTGGCCGCGCCTTTGTTCGGGTTTCTATTGCATATGCAGTCCACGGCCTATCCGTATCTGCTGATCTCGCTTTTGATTGGCACGCCCGCCTTGTCGATGATCGGCACGTTCGGCGCGGCCCTGACGGTTGGTTTGCGGCGCGGCGGGCTGCTGTTATCGCTGCTGGTGCTGCCGCTGTATGTGCCCACCCTGCTTTTCGGGGCAGAGGCGGTGCGCCGTGGTGCCGCCGGTCTGGACGCGACAAGCGCGTTGGTATTGCAGGCAGGGATCACGGCGGGATGCTTTGCCATCCTGCCCTTTGCTACTGCGGCTGTGTTACGCATCAATCTGCGGTGATCGGGGATTGAGACAGATGTGTCAGAAGGATAGATAAACGCCATGTCGCTATGGGAATATGCAAATCCAAGGCTTTTCATGAGCTGGACCCGCCCGGTCCTGCCATGGAGCTTTGCGCTGGCCGGGGCCTTTCTGGTCACGGGCCTGGTCTGGGGGTTCTTTTTCACACCTGACGATTTCCGGCAGGGATCAACGGTCAAGATCATCTATCTGCATGTGCCATCCGCGCTGATGGCGATCAATGCATGGATCATGATGCTGGTGGCCTCCTTGGTCTGGGTGGTGCGGCGGCACCATGTTTCCGCACTGGCAGCGCGGGCGGCGGCGCCTGTGGGCGTGGTGATGACGCTGATCGCGCTGTTCACCGGCGGCATCTGGGGGCAACCGATGTGGGGCACCTATTGGGCGTGGGATCCACGGCTGACGTCGTTCCTGATCCTGTTTTTGTTTTATCTGGGCTACATCGCCCTTTGGGAAGCGATTGAGGATTCCGACACTGCCGCCGATCTGACTGCCGTGCTGTGCATCGTGGGGTCGATCTTCGCGATCCTGTCGCGCTATGCGGTGCATTTCTGGAATCAGGGCCTGCATCAGGGATCGTCGCTGTCGCTGGATGCCGAACAGAATGTGGCGGATGTGTTTTATTACCCGCTGCTGGTCTGTATCGCAGGGTTTATCTTGTTGTTCATCGCCCTTGTGCTGATGCGCACCCGCACTGAAATTCGCGCACGCCGGATCAAGGCGTTGCAAGCAAGGGGACGACATGCCTGATCTGGGAAGTTACGCGACAGAGGTCACAGCGGCCTATGTCGTCAGCATCGCGCTGCTGGTGGTGATCGTCGCCCTTAGCTGGCGGCGCTATACCCGCGTGCGTGCCGCGCTGGAAGAGGTTGAAAAGAATGGCTAAAATCTCCCCCCTTATGATCCTGCCACCTGCGATTTTTGCGGCTTTTGCGGGGCTGTTTCTGGCAGGGCTGATGCGTGACAATGCCGACGAACTGCCATCGACTTTTGTGGGTCAGGCAGCACCTGCCGTGCCGGTCGAGGCGGGCAATGGCACAGCGCAGCTGACTGACGCGGATTTGCGCAATGGCGAGGTGACGATTGTGAATTTCTGGGCCAGCTGGTGCCCGCCATGCCGCGCTGAACATCCGAATTTGCTTGATCTACAGGCGCAGGGGTATCGCATCGCGGGGGTGAATTTCCGTGACCAGCAGACGCAGGCATCTGAATATCTGGTGAATTACGAAGACCCGTTCTTTGCCACCGGTTTCGATTTGCGCGGCCGGTCCGCGATTGACTGGGGTGTGACGGCACCGCCTGAAACCTTCATCGTGGACGGTGACGGCACGGTGTTGTTCCGTTTCGTCGGCCCGCTGATCGGGTCGGATTACGAACAGCGGTTCTTGCCGGAACTGGCCCGCGCGACAGGCGGGTAAAGGGGGGCGGAGTAAACCCCGCCCTACGTAGGTCGGGGTTTACCCCGACATTCCCACAATTTTAATTTATTACCGGTTAATCTGGCTTTGCACTCCAGCGAGGGCATTGATCTCTTGTGTCGTAGTGGCTCGCAGGCGTTGCATGTCCATTGCAACCATGCCGGGCAACAGAAAGATATCAACCAATATCCAGATGCCGCCGATGATAAGCATAGGAATACCGATCAGAATGGCGCTTAAAACGACACCGCCCCAGACGAGAACAAGGATTGCGATAGCGCTTGCGGTCCGGCCAAGGTAAAAACGGTGCGCGCCAAAACCGCCGAGGAAAAACAACAGCAGATAGGCGACGCCAAGCGATTTCTTGCCATTTGCAACGCGTTGTTCGATCAGAATTTGTTGTTGTGTGTCCACGGAGTGTCCTTTTTAGAAAATATGAAATCTCGTTTCAATGCGCACTTCAAAATACACGCATAGAATGCGTTGGTAAGCATCGATTACATTTTAAATGACATTGTGTCGATAGGATGACCGTGCCCAATAATGTTAAAAATAAAAAAAGGCCCGGGGTACAACCGGGCCTTTTCAATAGGGGGTTTTACGCTGTTAAGCTGCTTTCGCCAGATTACGCAGCACGTAATGCAGCACGCCGCCGTTTTCGATGTATTCGATCTCGACCGCGGTATCGATCCGGCATTTGACCGTGATCTCTTTCACGCTGCCATCCGCCATGGTGATCTTGGCAGTCATCTCCTGCAATGGTTTGACAGCATCCAGACCTTCGATCGTGACGGTTTCTTCGCCCGTCAGACCCAGCGATGTACGTGTATCGCCGCCGGTGAATTCGAACGGCACCACACCCATGCCCACCAAGTTGGACCGGTGAATACGTTCAAAGCTTTCAGCGACCACGGCCTTGACGCCCAAAAGGGCAGTGCCCTTGGCCGCCCAGTCACGGCTGGACCCTGCGCCATACTGTTCACCGGCAAAGATCACCAGCGGCGTGCCGTTTTCCTGATGCGCCATCGCCGCATCAAAGATCGAAGTCTGCGCGCCATCGGGGCCTTTGGTGTACCCACCTTCGACGCCGTCCAGCATCTCGTTACGGATGCGGATGTTGGCGAAGGTGCCGCGCATCATCACCTCGTGGTTGCCGCGGCGCGATCCGTAGCTGTTGAATTCGCGCACCGGCACCTGACGGTCGATCAGATACTGACCGGCAGGGGTTGTGTCCTTGAACGAACCGGCAGGGCTGATGTGGTCGGTTGTGACCATATCACCAAGGATCGCCAGAACCTTGGCGTCCTTTACGTTCTGGATCGTGCCTGCATCCTTGGACATGCCTTTAAAATAGGGCGGGTTCTGGACATAGGTCGATGAAGCGGGCCAGTCATAGGTTTCGCTATCGGTGGTTTCGACCGCTTGCCATTTCTCGTCGCCCTTGAACACATCGGCGTATTTCTTGATGAACGCCTCGCGTGTCACGGTGCGTTCGACCAGTTCGTTGATCTCGGCCGATGTGGGCCAGATGTCGCGCAGATAGACGTCGTTGCCGTCCTT
The DNA here is from genome assembly GCA_003551805.1 of Loktanella sp. Classification (GTDB taxonomy): domain Bacteria; phylum Pseudomonadota; class Alphaproteobacteria; order Rhodobacterales; family Rhodobacteraceae; genus Yoonia. Next base: position 613 of record PUNR01000285.1, on the reverse strand, counting down.
GTCCTGCCCGATCACGTCGGTGGCGATATTGACGTTCATGTCGCCGACCAGCGCATAGGCCACCACCAGCGGTGGCGAGGCGAGGTAGTTCGCCCGCACGTCAGGCGAAATCCGGCCTTCGAAGTTACGGTTGCCCGACAGGACCGATGTCGCGATCAGGTCATAGTCGTTGATCGCCTTGCTGATCGGTGCCTCCAGCGGGCCGGAGTTGCCGATGCAGGTCGTGCAGCCATAGCCGACAAGGTTGAACCCGATGGCGTCAAGGTCTTCCTGCAGGCCAGCGGCCTCCAGATATTCGGAAACGACCTGTGATCCGGGGGCGAGCGATGTTTTCACCCAAGGTTTGCGGTTCAGACCCAGCGCACGCGCCTTGCGCGCCACCAGACCGGCACCGATCATCACGTAAGGGTTCGATGTGTTGGTGCAGGATGTGATCGAGGCGATGACGATAGACCCGTCATGCAGCTGATAGCTGCCTTCGTCCGTCTTCACATAGCCACGGCTGTGATGGCCTTCGTCGCCGGGGATGGTCTGGGGTTCGGGCTGGCCGCCTTCACCTTCCCAACGGGCTTCTTCCTTGACGGTGGCGTCAATACCACCGCGCACGCCTTTG
>PUNR01000321.1 GCA_003551805.1 Loktanella sp. | reverse complement strand
TGTAACCCTGTCAGCCGTAAAGCCGCAGCATTTCTTGCAGATCGGCCAGCGTATTTGCCTCGGCCACGGGTTTGTCCTGCCGCCAGCGCAACATCCGCGGAAAGCGAAGCGCCACGCCGGATTTATGCCGCGTGCTGTGGTTGATGCCTTCAAAGGCAATTTCGAACACATGGACGGGCGGCACTTGGCGAACGGGGCCGAATTTTTGCAGCGTGTTCTTGCGCACCCATGCGGTGATTTGGCGGAATTCGGCATCGGTCAGGCCAGAATAGGCTTTGGTAAAGGGCACCAGCGCGTCACCGTCGCGCACAGCGAATGTGTAATCGGTAAACAGATTCGCCCGCCGTCCGCTGCCTGATTGCGCATAGATCATCACCGCGTCGATGGTCAGCGGATCGACCTTCCATTTCCACCAATCGCCTTTTTTGCGCCCAGCCAGATAGGGGCTGTCATGGCGTTTGAGCATCAGCCCTTCTGCACCCAGATCGCGCGAATCTTCGCGGGCGGCGGCCAGATCGTCCCATGTCGTGAAAGTCACCTGTGGTGACAACCGCAGGGTGGCGCGGGTTGAAACCTGCGCAACGGTTTCCAGCCGCTGACGCCGTTGTGCAAAAGGCAGCGCCCTTATATCGTGCCCGTCGTGTTCCAACAGGTCATAGGCCATCAGGATCACCGGTGCCTCGGCCAGTAATTTACGCGGCACGGTCTTGCGTCCGATCCGTTTTTGCAAAGCGGCAAAGGGCAAGGGTGCGCCGTTTGCAAAGGCCAGTACCTCGCCGTCGATCACTGTGCCGTCGGGCAGATCATCGCAAAGCTGCGCCAGTTCGGGAAAGCGGTCTGTCATCAGCTCTTCGCCGCGCGACCATAGATAATGTGTGCCGCCACGCAGGATGAACTGGCCGCGAATACCGTCCCATTTGCGTTCTGCCGACCAATCGGCAGGTGGGCCAAGGCTGTCGAAATCTTCCAGCTGATAGGCCAGATAGAAAGGGTAGGGGCGGGATTGGTCGCTGGTGGGGTCATCCGCCTCGATCAGGCTGGCCCAAGTGACGTTGTCCGGCGTCCAGTTGCCCATCAGTTTATGCGTCAGTTCCGGTTCCGGCTGGCCTGTCGCCTGTGCCAGCGCGCGGGTCATCAGCTTGGCACTGATCCCGATGCGGAAACCGCCTGTCAGCAGTTTGGTGAACAAAAACCGTTCGGCATGCGGCAGGCTGTTCCACGCGGCGATGATACCGGCCTTGCGCTGATCTTCATCCTGCTTGCCAAGTTCGCGCAGGCGCATAATCCATTGCGTCAGGCTGTGGTCGCTGGTCTGTGTAGGCGGTGGCAATACGAGTGCGATGGTTTCCGCCAGATCACCCGCGATGCTGTAGCTTTCCTCGAACAACCAATCCGGCAGGCCAGCAACCTCTGCCGCCCAAAGGCGCAATTTGGTGGCGGTAATCACGCGTTTGGGTCTGCGGCCAGTGAACAGGGCGGCCGTCCAAAGCTTGTCATCATCCGGTGCCGTGCGAAAATATTCTGCCAGCGCCGCGACCTTGACGCTGGTTTTGGTGCTTTCATCAAGTTGCGCAAACAGTGCGGCAAAGGCTTTCATGCTGCATCCTCGGCCGCGTCGAAGCCTTCGCCCTGATAATCGGTGCTGACGGTATGGGCGTCATAGCCACGATCACGCAGCCAGCGTTCAAAGGCAGAGGTGTAGCCGTGCGTGACGAAAATCTTCTCGGCTCCGGTCGCGTTGATCGCGCTGTTCAGTCCGGTCCAGTCGGCGTGATCGGATACGATAAAACCGCGATCCGCCGCCCGCCTGCGCCGCACACCGCGCAGCGCCATCCAGCCACTGGCAAACGCGGTCGAGGACGGGCCGAACCGCCGCGCCCAAGTGGTGCCAAGCGCGCTGGGTGTCGCCAGCACCAGCGCGCCGGGGTGGGTTTTCGCGGTGACATCAGCATCGACGCGGATCGTGTCGGGCAGGGTGATCCCTTGGGCGCGCAGCACATCATTGGTGTTTTCCACCGCGCCATGCGTCAGAATCGGGCCGATATCGGCGTCAAGCAGGTGCAGCAGCCGTTGCGCCTTGCCCAAGGCGTAGGCCCCGAGGATCGCGGTTTTGCCCGCAGCGGCACAATCCGCCCACCAGCGGTTCAGCTGTTCACGCAGCACATCCTGCGGCGTCCAGTTGAAGATCGGCAGTCCGAAGGTGCATTCGCTGATGAAGGCATGGCAGGGGACAGGCTCGAACGGTTCGGACAGCCCGTCATCGACGACCTTGTAATCGCCCGAGACGACCCAGACCTGCCCTTTGACCGCGACGCGGATCTGCGCCGAACCCGGTACATGGCCAGCGGGGTGATAGGATACCGTGGCCCCCCCGATCTGCTGTTCTGCGCCGTAATTGATCGTTTGCAGGCTGATATCGCCCAGCCGGTGCCGCATCACAGCCGCCGTATTGGGGGTGGCAAGATAGCTGTCCATCCCCCAGCGCGCGTGATCGCTATGCGCATGGGTAATCAGCGCACGCGGCACAGGCCGCCACGGGTCGATGTAGAAATCGCCTGCGGGGCAATAGATCCCGCGGTCGGTGAAGGTCAGAACATCAGCCATACATATCAAATAGGGTCTGAAACGGCGGTGCCAATAGCGAGCGCCTGCGGCGCGCCTCCGGCGGGGATATTTAGGCTCGGACGATGGGGGTGTCGCGCGTCAAAGATGAGCGTCGAAATGGGCGAGGGTCTTGGCCATGACGCTGCTGCGCATTTCGGGGTTGTCCATCAGCATTTCATGCTGGCCGCCTTTGATTTCATGCAGCACACCGCCAGGCCAGCGCGCCATACGTTGGCGGATCGCTGCGGGGTCGACGATGGATTCCTTGCTGCCAAGGAATGTCATGCAGGGTGTTACGGGTGACGGGATCCGCGCAAGCGCGCGCATTTCCTGCAAGGATTGGTTCAACCAGCGCAAGGATGGTCCACCTAGCCCAAGTTCGGGATGTGCCGTGACCTGCGCGCGCAGTGCGGCGTAGATTTCGGCATCATTGGTCAGCGCGTTGCCCGCAAAGGGCTGATGCAGCAGATAGCTGTCGGGCCGCTGGCCCGGCACGATCTTTTCGTCGAATTTCAGCGGCAGGCTGAGGCTGGACAGCCCCCATGCAAAAGACCGCATGCCCTGCGACATCTGGATGCCCCACATCGGCGCAGAAAACATCACCGCCTGCACATCAAGCCCCTGCGACAGCGACCGCAGGGCGATACAGCCACCCATCGAATGGGCAATCACGAAAAAGGGGCGCGGCAGGTTGGTGGATGCGGCATGATCCATCACCGCCTGCACGTCGTGCTGGTAATCGGCAAAGCTGCCGACATGGCCAAGGGCCGCATCTTTCATCAGCCGATCAGCAAGGCCCTGACCGCGCCAATCCACCGCCAGCGCCGCATAGCCTGCGTTGACCAGTGCCTTTGCCGTCATCGCGTATTTTTCGACATATTCCGTACGTCCGGGAAAGATCAGCACGGTGCCTTTGGCCTTGTCCACCGGCCAGTGACCGGCACGGATGCGCCGGTTGTCGCTGGTGGTCAGCCATGATGCGGCCCCGTTCGCCGGACCATCGGCGATGTCAGCAAAGAACGGGGCCGCATGGGTCATTTAAAGAACGCCTGACAATTTCATGGCAAGGCCCATGTCGCCGTCCACGGCCAGTTTGCCGGTCATAAAGGCGGTGGTGGGGTTCTGTTCGCCGTCAAGGATTGCCTTGAAGACTTCGGCGGTGGCGGTCAGCGTGACCTCTGCCTCTTCGTCGGAGGCGCGTGCGCCGGACTGGTCGATGATGATCGAACCTTCGTCTTCGATCACGAATTTGGCCGTTCCGTCGAAACCGTCGCCGCCCAGTTTGGCGTTCAGCTGTGTGACAGCCTCGTTGATGACATCGCTCATGATTCTATTCCTTTCGTGATAATCTGCAGCAGGCTGCCTCTGGTGTCTGCCGCGTGATGCGCTACATTACTGATATGATGTCTGAACAGTTTCGCTTCAAATGTATCGTTACGGCACTTGTGCTGGCCTTGGGGTTTTCACAGCCCTTGGTGGCACAGACCGACAGGTTGGACCAGCTTTTCGAAGAATTGTTACAAGCTGATGAACAGACGACAACCGCGATCGAACGGCAGATCATCGCAGAATGGGGCAAAAGCGGGTCGCCGTCGATTGATCTGCTGATGCGTCGTGGCAAGGATGCGCTGGATGATGGCGCGCCAGATGCCGCGTTGGATCACTTTTCCGCTTTGGTCGACCACGCGCCGGATTATGCAGAAGGCTATTACCACCGCGCGACATCGTTTTACCTGCTGGACGAAATCGGCCCCGCTATCGCCGATCTGGGCGAGGTTCTTAGCCGCAATCCCCGCCATTTCGAGGCGATGCGCGGCCTTGCAGTCATCATGGAAGAACTGGACCGCCCCGCAGAGGCGCTTGATCTTTACCGCATGATATTGGACATCGTGCCACAATCACCGCAAGCACGCGCCGAAATCGCGCGCTTGCATCAGCAGCTAGAGGGTTTGGCGATCTGATCGCCACCCCCAGACGGGGACGAAAATGCAAGGTTCCCGGATCACGGCCGTGCTTGGGCCGACCAATACCGGCAAGACCCATTATGCCATCCAGCGGATGCTGTCCTATCGCAGCGGCGTGATCGGCCTGCCTTTGCGCCTGCTCGCGCGCGAGGTCTATGACCGGATCGTTGCGATCAAGGGGCCATCTGTGGTGGCGCTGGTCACCGGCGAAGAACGGATCGTGCCACCGCGTGCCGCCTATTGGGTCTGCACGGTCGAGGCGATGCCCGAAGGTATGGGCTGCGATTTTCTAGCTGTGGATGAAATCCAGCTTTGCGGTGATCTAGAACGTGGGCATGTCTTTACCGACCGTCTGCTGCATGCGCGCGGCTTGCATGAAACCCTGTTTCTGGGGGCAGAAACCATGCGCGGTGCGATTGCAGCGCTTGT
>PUNR01000426.1 GCA_003551805.1 Loktanella sp. | reverse complement strand
GCCCGCGATACGCGGACCAACCAACGCAGCCCATGAAATCAGCGCCCCGGTCTTGCCCGCCTGAAGCGCCATGATCTGATCCAGCGTCAACGGCACACTGGCCGTTTCCGCCGCAATATCCGCCGCCTGCCCGCCCACCATGCCACGCACGCCGGCAGCCTGCGTCAGTGTCACGATCAGGTCGACCTTGGCGGTGTCCGGACAATCAAGCCCGCCCAGCAATTCAAACGCCAGCGCTTGCAGCGCGTCACCGGCAAGCACGGCGGTTGCCTCGTCCCAGCGTTTGTGGACAGTCGGCTGGCCGCGACGCAGATCATCGTCATCCATGCAGGGCAGATCATCATGAACCAGCGAATAGGCGTGGATACATTCAATCGCCGCCGCTGCCTGCACCGCGGCAACACCATGCAAACGCGCAGTTTCCAGCGCAAGGAACGCCCGCAGCGCCTTACCGCCAACAACAGCATAACGCATCGCGTCAGGCACCGGTCCAGTCAGCCCTGCCAGCGCCAAGCCGATCTGCTGTTCGGTGGTACGGGCAGCATGCGCCAAAGCGTCAGACAGGGGCAAGCGTGCCAGATCAGGCATCCAGCGGCGCAGTCCCGGTCGGCTGGCCATTCTCGCCCAAGGTAATCCGGGCGACCTTTTCTTCGGCTTCTTTCAACTTGGCCTCGCAGCGGGCCTTCAACGCAGCACCGCGTTCATAAAGCGCGATGGACTGGTCCAGCGCCACATCGCCGCGTTCCAACTGGCCGACTACGACCTCCAGCTCCTTGATCGCATCTTCGAAACTCATCTGGTCAACGTCGCTCATCGGCCTCTTTCCTCCAGAACCTTGACATGGGCCGCCGCAGAGGCGCCCAGCGCGGCCAAGTCATAACCGCCTTCCAGCGCCGATACCACCCGGCCCTGACAATGCGTATCAGCCAGATCGCACAGACGCTGTGTAACCCAAGCAAAATCATCCACCGTCAGGTTCATGCCTGCCAGCGGATCATCTGTATGCGCATCAAATCCGGCAGAGACGATCAGCAATTCCGGCTTGAACCCGTCAACACGCGGCAGAACGATACGTTCCATGACATCGCGGAATGTCTTTGATCCGGTGCCTTCCGGCAACGGCACGTTCAGCACATTGCCAACGCCGGTTTCATCTGCAGCACCGGTGCCGGGATATAGCGGCGATTGATGGGTGGAACAGAACAGGATGCGCGCGTCATCCTCGACCAGATCCTGTGTGCCGTTGCCGTGATGCACATCGAAATCGACAATGGCGACCCGCGAAAGCCCGTGATGGTCCAGCGCATATTTCGCCGCAATCGCGACATTGCCGAAAAAGCAGAACCCCATCGCAACCTCGCGCTCGGCATGATGCCCGGGCGGGCGGATCGCGGCAAAGGCATTGGCGACCTCGCCCGCCAACACCATATCGACGGCACGCACCACCGCCCCCGCCCCGCGATAGGCGGCCTGCAATGTGCCCACCGACATATGCGTATCCGCATCCAGTGATCGCCAGCCCGTATCCGGCGCCGCGGCGCGCAGGGCGTCGATATGCGCCTTTGGATGGGCGCGCAGCAGATCATCTTCTGCCGCCAAAGGTGCCTTGACGCGCAGCAGATCGACACCTTCCAGCGCATGCAGCACCGCATCCAGGCGTGCCACCTGTTCGGGGTGACCCGGCGGGGTCACATGGGCATAGCAATCGTCGTGGGAAATCAAAGCCGTCGTCATCCCGTCACCTTCTTATTTCCGGCAAATACTCCCGCCGGAGGCATAAAAGTTCTTACTCAGGCGCCAGCATATAGCCCGACCCGCGAATAGTCTGCAGATAGCGCGGCTGTTTGGGGTCGGTTTCGATCTTGCGACGCAACCGTGTGATCTGCACATCGACGGCACGTTCCTGCGTCTGGCCACCGGACCGGCTTAGTTCCTCGACCAGCAGGCTGCGGGTTACCGCCTCGCCGGGGCGACCGGAAAAGATGCGCATTAACTGGCTTTCGGTGGCGGTCAGACGTACCAGTTCGTCGCCGTGCCACATCTCGCCGCGTTCGATATCATAGCGCACGGGGCCCATATGCAGCACCTTTGGCAACACGATGACCGGCTCGGCGGCGGGCACACGGCGCAGGATCGCGTTGATGCGCAACAGCAGTTCCTTGGGCTCAAACGGTTTGACCAGATAATCATCCGCCCCCGCCTCTAGTCCCGCGATCCGGTCGGGTGTTTCACCCCTTGCAGTCAACAGCATGATCGGCGTGGTCAGGCTGCGGCGCAGATCGCGGCACAATGCCACGCCGTCTTCGCCCGCCATCATCACGTCCAGCACGATCAGGTCAAACTCAAGCCCCGCCAGCACACGGCGCGCGTGGGCAGCATCGCGGGCGGTGGTGACCAGAAAACCGGCCCGCATCAGGAATTTCTGCAGCAAGCTTCGGATACGGGCATCGTCATCGACGATCAACAGGTGGGCGGCGTCAGCATTCATTCGGTCTTGTCCTTCATCGCCTCGTAATGGCGGCGGGTCTCTTCATCCATCATCGCTTCCAGCACTTGCCGGAACCCGACCACAGCAGCGGGGCCGGCAGCGCGGTAGGCGGCACGCATCCGGTCGCGCTGCGCATCTGATAATTCACGTTCAAGCGCGGCACCGGCCGGCGTCAGGTGCAAATGACGTTCGCGCTTGTCCTTGCGGCCGACGCTGCTGACGACCAGACCATCCTCTATCAGGCTGCGCAACACACGGTTCAGAGATTGTTTTGTCACACCCAGCACCGCCAGCAAGTTGTTTACCGTCGTGCCGGGGCTGCGGTGGATAAAATGGATCGCGCGGTGATGCGCACGACCATAGGATTTCTGGGCCAGAATGCGGTCGGGGTCTGCGGTAAAGCCGCGATAGGCAAAGAACATCGCCTCGATCCCTTTGCGCAATTGTTCATCGGTCAGAAACAGCAGGTTTTGACCCATCTGCGGGCGGGCGCTTTCAGACATCCTGACCTCCTTTACTCATGACCTAACAATAAGTCAGCTTTATTGACATTCCAAGAATCGACTGTTAGCGATTTCGATGAATTGCGCAACTTTATATCCGAAACGGACCTAGTTGTGACATATATGCAAAGCATGGAGGATATGATGGCCGGTGCATATGACGACAGAGACGGCAAGATCTGGCTTGACGGTCAATTGGTGGAATGGCGCGACGCCAATGTCCACATCCTGACCCATGCGATGCACTATGCTTCGTCCGTGTTCGAGGGCGAAAGGTGCTATGGCGGCAAAATCTTCAAGTCGCGCGAACATTCCGAACGGCTGATCAAATCAGGCCAGTTGATCGATTTTCAGATTCCCTATTCCGTGGATGAAATCGAAGCTGCCAAACAGGCCGCATTGGACGCCAACGGATTGAAAGACGCCTATGTGCGCCCCATCGCATGGCGCGGTTCGGGCGAGGATATGGGCGTTGCCGCATCGCGCAACCCTGTCCATCTGGCTGTCGCTGTCTGGGAATGGGGCAATTACTATGGCGACGCGAAAACCCGCGGTGCCAAGCTTGATATCGCGAAATGGAAACGCCCCAGCCCGGAAACCGCGCCCAGCCAGGCCAAGGCGGCCGGTCTGTACATGATCGCGACCATGTCCAAACACGCGGCAGAGGCAAAGGGCTGTTCCGACGCGATGATGTTCGATTATCGCGGCTACGTGGCCGAGGCGACGGGTGCCAACATCTTCTTCGTCAAGGACGGTGAGGTACACACCCCCGCCGCCGATGCCTTCCTGAACGGGATCACCCGCCAGACCGTGATCGGCATGCTGCGCGACAAAGGCATCACCGTGCATGAACGCGTCATCATGCCAGAAGAGCTGGAAGGCTTTCAGCAATGCTGGCTGACCGGTACCGCAGCCGAGGTCACGCCAGTAGGCCAGATCGGCGATTACAACTTCGAGGTCGGCGCATTGACCCGCGATATCGCGGCTGATTACGAAAAACTGGTTCGCGCGTAACCGGTAAGGGCGCCAGTGGCGCCCTTTTTCGTCTCTGATACGGGTGAATCAGCGGGTTTCTTGCCGCGCAATCCGTAGAAATTCCGCAGCGCGTTTGCCCGGCATCTTGCTGCGGGACCGTTTTTGCAGATCAAGGCTGGCAGGACGCGGCAGCGCGTCCTTTTTCATTTCAATCACCCGCGAAAGCCCTGTGTCAGAGCCTACTTTAGCGCGATCAAGTGGATGTTTCATCGAATCCTCCTCTGATTACGGATCACCAGTGTAACACAAATCATCCCCGATTTGGGTAACAATTCAGCCGCCGTTATGCCCCGTCGCCTTGCGCTGTTGGGCGCGTTGAAGGCCCAGTTTGCGTTCGCGCCAGATAATCAGCACACCGGCCAGAATGACAATCCCCGCACCGATCAGCATCGTGCCGGTCGGCACCTCGCCAAAGATGAAATAGCCGATCAGCAGCGCCAGAATCATGGATGTGTAATCAAAAGGCGCCACCAGCGACGCATCGGCGAACCGGTAACTGGACGTCAGGAAAATCTGCCCCAACCCGCCCAGCAGCCCCGCCATGACCAGCAGCGCCGCGCGGTCCCAGCCCGGCACGACCCAGCCCCAAGGCAACGTCAACAGCGCCAGTACCGACGATGTGACGGAAAACCACAACACGATCGCCACAGTGGTTTCAGTCGCCACCAGTTTGCGGACAAAGACCTGCGCAAGGGCGGCCATGACAGCACCCATCAGCACGACAATGGCGCCCAAAGTCTCGGATGTGTTCAGGCCGGCCCCGACAGAAAGACGCGGTGACAAGACAACCAGAACGCCGATCATCCCCAAAGCGACGGCAGACAGGCGGAATGCACGGACATCTTCATTCAAAAACATGGCGGCAAAAATCACGACCAGCAGCGGCGCGGCATATCCGATGGCTGCCACCTCTGGCAAAGGCAGCAGGCCAAGCCCGGCAAAGCCCAGCCCCATCGCCGATGTTCCCACCAGACCACGCCAGAAATG
>PUNR01000325.1 GCA_003551805.1 Loktanella sp. | reverse complement strand
TTCGGTGATCCCCAGATGGATCGGGGCATCGGTCGCTTCGGCCAGTTGCTGATAGGCGGCGGCGGCCATAAAGACATCGGACGCTTTGCAGGAAATCTTGAATTCGTGAAAATCGTTGTCCTGCAAAATCTTGATGTGATCCAGACCGCTTTCCACCATCGCATCGGGGCAAGGTTCGCCGTATTTGTCCAGCAAATGCTTTTCGAGCGATCCCGCATTCACGCCGATGCGGATGGAACAATTGTTGTCACGCGCGGCGCGGATCACTTCTTTCACCCGCGCTTCATCACCGATGTTGCCCGGATTGATCCGCAGACAGGCCGCCCCCGCCTCTGCAGCTTCGATGCCGCGTTTGTAGTGGAAATGGATGTCCGCGACGATCGGGACCGACACGTTGCGGACTATCTCGCGCAGGGCTTTTGAAGATGCCTCGTCCGGGACCGAAATCCGCACAATGTCAGCGCCAGCGTCGGCGGCGGCCTGCACCTGCGCAATCGTGCCTTTGATATCAGTGGTCAGGGTGTTGGTCATCGTCTGCACCGTGATCGGCGCATCGCCGCCCACCGGCACATTGCCCACCATGATCTGACGGGATTTGCGGCGTTCGATATTCCGCCATGGGCGGATGTGGTTCAAAGACATCGGATCGCTTTCAGGAGCTTGCAGTTCAACCGCAACCTATGCCCCCCGCCCGCGCGGGGCAAGCATACGTTCTATTGATCGGTCACAGCCTCGGCCACGCGGACGATTTCAGCAAGGTCATTGTCACGGTCCAGATCGGCAAGCGCGTAAGTTTCGGTCAGGCTTTCGGCGGACAGCACCACATTGGATGTGACGACACCGCGTTGCCCGACAGGGCCATAATGCACGCCGTTCACGGCAAAATACATCGCACCGCTTTCGCCGACACGCAAAGTGGCGGTTTCTTCGGTCGCGGGCAGGACAAAATTCTGACCCGGTTCCATGATGCCTTCCAGCAGGATGACGCCGTCAGCGGCCTGCACCCGGACCCATGCGGGGCGGGCTGCGACCAATTGTACCTCTGGCACAGGCGCTTCGACGACCTGAATACTGGGGATCGCCGTTATTTCAGTCAATTCCGCGACTTCTTGCTGCGCAATGGTCTGTTCAGACTGGGACACCAGCGCACCAATCATCTGCGGTGTCAGGGTGGAAATCGGTGTATCGCGGGCGACCAGCACCGGCACATCCAGTGCTTGCGGCCGATACAGACGATCAAGAGCTTCTGGCGACGGCAGGGCCATGGCGGAAATGTTGTCGCCGGATTCAATCACATTCGCGCTGCCGGCCAAGGGATCTAGATCCGAGACAACGACAGGCGCTTGTTCAACGGGCGCAAACTGGACGCGCTGCACCTCTTGCAGGACGGTCCAGCCGCCATAGCCAAGGCCACCCATCATCGCGACCAACACCAGAACCGACCCGACGGCGCGCAGTTCAACCTGCGCAAAGATCGATTCACGTGCGGGGATGAATGGTGTGCGAGATGACAACAAGATGTCTTTGCCCACCGGCGCGCGGTTCGCGTTGGACGTGCGGTTTTTCAGCGATGATGCTTCTTCGGACATGCCATGCGCGGTGGCGAAACCGCTTTCGCGGCAAAAACCTGCAAAGGCGGTGTCAGGGTCCATGCCAAGATAGCGCGCATAGGACCGCACATAACCTGCGATGAAACCGGGCGTGTCAAAGGCGGAAGGGTCAGCATTTTCGATGGCAGCGATATAGGCGGCCTTGATCTTCAGCTCGCGCTGAACATCCAGCAAGCTTTTGCCAAGCGTTGCGCGTTCACCGCGCATAAGATCGCCCAGACGCAGGTCGTAGTCGTCAAACCCTTTGGTCTGCACGTCCTCCGCTGCGCTGGAACGCCTGAAGGTTTTTCCGATCATCGACTGTCCCGCCGCTCAATGCCCCTAAACGTTCGTCTGTCCGAATCAATCGGACCGGAACGCCTGTAAAACCAGTAGCATATGAACGCCGCAGTTGCACATCGCCAATAGGCGTTATCCCGCCAACTCTGCCCGGTTTAGCGCGCAATGTGACCACAAACCGTCCAAAGCGCCGACAAGCGCATTCATTTCACGCGGTCCGTGAACCGGCGACGGGGTGAACCGCAGCCGTTCGGTGCCGCGTGGCACGGTCGGAAAGTTGATCGGCTGCACGTAGATACCAAATTCTGTCAGCAACATATCGGACAACAGCTTGGTGTGTTTGGGGTCGCCCACGATCAGCGGCACGATATGGCTGCCGTGGTCAATAATCGGCAGGCCCAGCCCTTTCAGGCGCAATTTCAGGATTTTTGCCTGTGTCTGATGTTGCACGCGCAGCGCCTGATCGGTTTTCAGATGCGCAACCGATGCCGCTGCCGCAGCCGCAACCGCGGGTGGCAGGCTGGTTGTAAAGATAAAGCCGGGCGCATAGGACCGCACGGCATCACACATCTTGGCAGATGCCGCGATATAGCCGCCCATCACGCCATATGCCTTGGCAAGCGTCCCGTTGATAATGTCGATCCGGTGCATCAGACCGTCACGTTCCGCGACCCCTGCCCCACGCGGGCCATACATGCCGACAGCGTGCACCTCGTCGATATAGGTCAGCGCGCCAAATTCATCGGCCAGATCGCAGATTTCCTTGATGGGACCAAAATCGCCATCCATCGAATAAATCGATTCAAAGGCAATCAGTTTCGGTGCAGCCGGATCATCGGCTGCCAGCAATTCGCGCAGATGGGCCACATCGTTGTGGCGGAAAATCCGTTTGGCCCCACCATTGCGGCGCACGCCTTCGATCATCGACGCATGGTTCAGCGCGTCCGAATAAATGATCAGCCCCGGAAACAGCTTTGGCAGCGTGCTAAGCGTGGCATCATTGGCGATATAGGCGCTCGTGAACAATAGCGCGCCTTCCTTGGCGTGCAGATCGGCCAGCTCCGCCTCAAGCCGTTTGTGATAAACGGTTGTGCCGGAAATATTGCGCGTCCCGCCCGACCCAGCACCGGTGGCGTCGATCGCCTCGTGCATGGCGGCAAGCACGACAGGGTGCTGGCCCATACCAAGGTAATCATTGCCGCACCAGACCGTCACCGGCTTTTCGGATCCGTCGGGTTTTACCCATGTTGCATGAGGGAACTGACCCCGCTTGCGTTCAATATCGATAAAGGTCCGGTAACGGCCTTCATCATGCAAGCGGTCGATTGCGGTATCCAGTTGGGCGTTATAATCCACCAAATTGTCCTTTTTTCGTGTCAGACCGCCGATTTCATGGCGCCTTGAATCGTTCTAAACTGCATATAGGGCAGATGGCCCCCGGACAAGACGCTACAAACTGTCGCCCCTTGCCCCAAGACGACTAAACGTCTGACGAACCGCGACCATGATCTGGATCAATAGATCGGGATTCCGGCCATTGACCTCTGCGCAGAAGAGGCCGACCTTGCGCCTGACCGCAAATGAAAGGCCCGTCCCATGACCCTTGACCCTGTCCTTGCCCGCATCGACGACGACCTGCCGCAATCTGTCGAAAGACTGAAAGAATTGCTGCGCATTCCTTCAATTTCGACCGATCCAGCCTATAAATCCGACTGTGATATGGCCGCGGAATGGCTGGTGGCTGATCTGATATCTATCGGGTTTACCGCGTCCAAACGCGTGACGCCAGGTCATCCGATGGTCGTCGCCCACAGCGGCGGCGAAGGCCCGCATGTGTTGTTTTACGGACATTACGACGTGCAACCCGTTGATCCGCTGAATTTGTGGGACCGTGACCCTTTCGATCCGCAGGTCGAGGAAACCGCCAACGGAAAAGTGATCCGTGGCCGCGGCACATCGGACGACAAAGGCCAGCTGATGACCTTTGTCGAGGCCTGCCGCGCATGGAAATCAGTGCACGGCACCCTGCCCGGCAACATCACGCTGTTTTTTGAAGGCGAAGAGGAATCAGGTTCCCCGTCACTGGTGCCGTTCATGAAGGACAACATCAAAGAACTGACCGCCGATATCGCGCTGATCTGTGACACCGGCCTTTACGGTGACAGCACGCCTGCGATCATCACCCAATTGCGCGGGTTGCTGGGCGAGGAAATCACTATCACCGGCCCGAACAAAGACCTGCATTCCGGCATGTATGGCGGGCTAGCGATGAACCCTGCCCGCGTGCTGGCACGCGTCATTGCCGCGCTGCATGACGATGACGGGCGCATCACCGTGCCCGGTTTCTATGACGGCGTGCCGGAATTGTCGAACGAACTGGCCGCCGCTTGGGATGACCTGAAATTCGACGAAAAGGCGTTTCTGGGCGATGTCGGCCTGTCCGTCCCTGCCGGCGAAAAGGGCCGTCGCCCGCTGGAAATGATCTGGTCGCGCCCGACGTGCGAAGTGAACGGCATGTGGTCGGGCTATACCGGCGACGGTTTCAAGACTGTGTTGCCTTCGCAGGCGCATGCAAAAATCAGTTTCCGGCTGGTCGGCACCCAAGACCCGCTGGCGATCCGCGACGCATTCCGCAAGATGGTGCAGGACATGATCCCCGCCGATTGCAGCGTGACCTTTGCCCCGCACGGCGCCAGCGCCGCAGGCCAGATGACGACAACCCACCCCGCCTTCGATCAGGCGCGCAAAGCGCTGTCGGATGAATGGCCCAATGCGGCGGCTTATGTGGGTTGCGGTGGATCAATCCCGATTGCGGCCTATTTCAAGGATATCCTTGATATGGATGCAATGCTGATCGGTTTCGGCAAGGACGACGACCAGATCCATTCCCCGAACGAAAAATATGACCTGTCATCGTTTCACAAAGGGATCAGATCATGGGCAAGAATTTTGCACGAGATGACAAAAGCTGACTGATCTGCGCGACTAAAACGGCAAGTGAAAGATTTTTTGCAAAGATCTTTCACTTTGCCAAAAATATGCGCTGCATATTTCGACCGCTACGGCGGCTTTTTTATTTGAGGAAAATGGCGCGGTTGACGGGGCTCGAACCCGCGACCCCCGGCGTGACAGGCCGGTACTCTAACCAACTGAGCTAC
>PUNR01000150.1 GCA_003551805.1 Loktanella sp. | reverse complement strand
GGCAACGACCATGAACGCCGCGCTGTGACGCATTGTTTCGCGCAACTGGCCGACGAATCCGTGTTCAAATCCTTCACGCTGACTTTCAACGGCGTGCTGACGCGCAATGAATGCGTGATCGACATGCGCGGCGATGACGCCATCGCCCATGTGGCCGGTGCCTGCGTCGGCGACGGCGATGATTTCCATCACGATGACACGGTGTTCGTGACGCACGACGCCTTGCGCGGCGAAAGCCGTCAGGTATTCAAGAAGGTACTGCGCAACGGCGCTGTTGGCGTTTTTCAGGGCAAGATCCTTGTCAAGCAAGGCGCGCAAAAGACTGACGGTTATCAGATCAGCCAGTCCTTGCTGCTGGATGACGACAGCCAGTTCCTCGCCAAGCCAGAGCTTGAGATTTACGCAGATGACGTCGCCTGTTCGCACGGGTCAACCACTGGTGCGATTGATGAAACCGCCTTGTTTTATCTGCGCTCTCGCGGGGTGCCTTTGCACACAGCACGCAATCTTCTGACTTTGTCCTTTCTTGCCGAAGCCTTGGCCGAGATCGAGGATGAGGCGCTGGCAGAGGAATTGCAAAACCGGCTGGAAGGCTGGCTGGCGCGGCGGGCCTGATGCCAGTCACCAGCGACATCGTGCGGACTTGGCGCGCGCCGCGTGCGGTGATGCGCGACATTCTGGATCAGGGCAGGCGGGAAGATCGGGCAATTGCCTATCTGTTGATCGCCTGCTTTCTGATCTTTATCGCTCAATGGCCGCGCCTGTCGCGTATGGCGGCAGGTTTCGATCTGGCGCCTGGCGCAGAAGTGCCGGCGATGGACCGTTTGCTGGCCTATGAATTTCTGGCCTGGCTGATGGTATGGCCGTTGTTTTTGTATTTTATTGCGGGTCTTACCCATCTTGTGGCACGGCTGTTCGGTGGCAAAGGCACGATGTATGGTGCAAGGATTGCGCTGTTCTGGACAATGCTCGCGACGACGCCTGCGGTGCTGCTGCATGGCATGACACGCGGTTTCATCGGCCCGGGGATCGAGGCGAATATTGTCGGGGCGATCTGGGTTGTGGCCTTTGTGGTCATCTGGGTCCAATCAATGCGTGAAGCGGAAAGCAAACCATGAATATCACCGTGCAATCAGCCGCGAACGCCCTGTGGGTCGCGGTCAAGGATCCGGCCACCGCCGCGCGTTATGTGCTACCGTGGCAGATCAGCCTGATCAACCTTTGGGCTGCGCTGGTGTTGGTGGCTGTGCTGAATGTGCTGATGCTGGCACTGTTGCAGGCCGTGGCACCGGTGCCTGTCGTACTGCAGGATCAGGGCATCACCCTGACACCGTTCAGCTATGCGACGATCATCATCACCTTCCTGTTTTTGCTGGTCTATACGATCTATCACATTGGCCGGATGATGGGTGGTCTTGGCAGTGTCGAGGATAGTCTCAAGGTGATTATCCTGTTTCAGGCAGTGTCAGTATCGCTGGAAGCCGTGCAGGTTGTTCTGGTTGTCATCAGCCCGCTGATTGCAGGGTATTTCGGCATCGTGTCGGTGGTTATTCTGGTGCGCTGCGTGATGAATTTCGTGAATGTGATGCACAGGTTTGAAAGCCTTGGCAAAACGCTTGTTGTGATGGTGCTCGCCTTGATCGCCACCGCGATGATCGCAGGTATTGTCCTGTCAGTTCTGGGCGTCGCCCCTACCGGAGTCCCCGCATGACCCTTGATATCACCAAAATCCGTGCTGATTTCCCAATCCTGTCGCGGCAGGTGAACGGCAAGCCGTTGGTTTACCTTGATAACGGGGCCTCTGCGCAAAAACCGCAGGTGGTGATTGATGCGGTCACGCAGGCCTATTCCCACGAATATGCCAATGTGCACCGCGGCTTGCATTACCTGTCCAACCTCGCGACCGAGAAATACGAAGGCGTGCGCGGCACGATCGCGCGCTTTCTGAATGCCGCGTCCGAGGACGAGATCATCATGAATTCCGGCACCACCGAAGGCATCAATATGGTTGCTTACGGCTGGGCCATGCCGCGGATGGAGGCCGGCGATGAAATCGTTCTGTCGATCATGGAACATCATGCCAATATCGTGCCGTGGCATTTCTTGCGTGAACGTCAGGGGGTAGTGATCAAATGGGTCGAAACCGATGCGCGCGGCGATCTTGACCCGCAAAAGGTGATTGACGCGATTGGCCCCAAGACGAAACTGGTGGCTGTCACCCACATGTCCAATGTTCTGGGCACGGTTGTCGATGTCAAAGCCATCACCGCAGGTGCCCATGCCAAAGGCGTGCCGGTGCTGGTCGACGGATCACAGGCCGCCGTGCACATGCCCGTCGATGTGCAGGCCATCGGTTGTGATTTCTATGCCATTACCGGTCACAAATTGTACGGCCCGTCAGGGTCTGGCGCGATCTATGTCCGCCGTGAACGTATGGCCGAAATGCGCCCCTTCATGGGTGGCGGCGATATGATCCGCGATGTGACCCGCGACGGTGTGACATGGAACGACCCGCCCATGATGTTCGAGGCAGGCACACCCGGCATCGTGCAGATGATCGGGCTGGGCGTGGCGCTGGATTACATGACAGGGCTGGGTATGGACCAGATCGCAGACCATGAACGGCAGTTGCGCAATTATGCGCGCGACCGTCTGGACGGGTTGAACTGGGTGCAGGTCCAAGGCAATTCCGACACCAAGGGCGCGATATTTTCCTTCACGCTGGAAGGCGCGGCCCATGCGCATGACATTTCAACCGTGCTGGACAAAAAAGGCGTCGCGGTCCGCGCGGGCGCGCATTGCTGCATGCCGTTGATGGAACATCTGGGCCAGAACGCGACCTGCCGCGCGTCTTTCGGGGTCTATAACACCACCGAAGAGGTTGATGTTCTGATCGACGCGCTGGAATTGTGCCACGACCTGTTTTCGTGACTTTTGACATTGCGAGGGCCGTCCGGCCCCGCTATAGAACCGCCTAAGGCACCCGTAGCTCAGCTGGATAGAGCGCTGCCCTCCGAAGGCAGAGGCCACAGGTTCGAATCCTGTCGGGTGCACCAGATCAACGTCACAAACAAAAACGCCGCCCCATCGGGGCGGCGTTTTGTGGTTTATTCCCACTCGATCGTGCCGGGGGGTTTGCTGGTGATATCATAGGTCACGCGGTTGATCCCTGTGACTTCATTGATGATCCGCGTCGCGGTTTCGCCCAGAAAATCATGGCTGAACGGGTAATAATCCGCCGTCATCCCGTCCACGGATGTCACCGCGCGCAAGGCACAGGCGAAATCATAGGTGCGCCCGTCGCCCATCACGCCCACGGTGCGCACCGGCAGGATCGCGACAAAGGCTTGCCAGATGTCATCATATAGCCCGTGCTTGCGGATCTGGTCGATGAAAACTGCATCAGCTTTGCGCAGGATATCCAGCTTTTCGCGGGTAATCTCGCCGGGGCAGCGGATGGCAAGGCCGGGGCCGGGGAAGGGGTGACGCCCGATAAAGCTGGGCGGCAGGCCAAGTTCGGCACCAAGCGCGCGGACTTCGTCCTTGAAGAGTTCGCGCAGAGGTTCGACCAGTTTCAGGCCCATCTTTTCGGGCAGGCCGCCGACATTGTGGTGGCTTTTGATCGTCACCGACGGGCCACCGGAAAACGACACCGATTCGATCACATCAGGGTAAAGTGTGCCTTGGGCCAGAAACTCGGCCCCTTCGATGTCATTGGCGTATTTCTGGAACACGTCGATGAACAGGCCACCAATGATCTTGCGCTTGGTTTCGGGGTCGCTGACACCATCCAGCTTGCCCAGAAACAATTCTTTTTCATCAGCATGGATCAGCGGCATGTTGTAATGGTCGCGGAACATGGTGACGACTTCTTCGGCCTCGCCCTGCCGCAACAGACCGTGATCGACGAAAACGCAGGTCAATTGGTCGCCAATGGCTTCATGGATCAAAACGGCGGCGACTGACGAATCAACGCCACCTGACAGACCGCAAATTACCTGTTTGTCGCCAACCTGTTCACGGATCGCGGCAATCGCCTGTTCGCGGTAGGCACCCATCGTCCAGTCACCGGAAAAGCCTGCGATGCGGACAAAATTTTCGTACAAACGCGCGCCATTGGGCGTGTGATGCACTTCGGGGTGGAATTGCACGGCGTAAAAGTGCCGTTTCACATCCGCCGTGATCGCAAAAGGTGCGTTGGGCGAGGTGCCGTAAACCGCAAAACCGGGGGCGATGGCCGACACATGGTCACCATGGCTCATCCAGACCTGTTCGCGGTCGGTCAAGAACCAGCCTTCCAGAAGGTCCAGCTTTTCTACAGGCGTCACAAAGGCGCGGCCAAATTCGGCAGTGCCGTGGCCACGTTCGACGCGGCCGCCCAGCACGTGCATCATCACTTGCTGGCCATAGCAGATACCCAGAATCGGCACGCCCAGATCAAAGACCGATTTTGGCGGCATCGGCGCGCCATCGGAAAAGACCGAAGCAGGCCCACCCGAAAAAATCACCGCTTTGGGGGCGAATTCCTGCAAAAATTCATCCGTCACGTTATGGAACGGGTGAATTTCGCAATACACGTTCAACTCGCGCAAGCGCCGCGCGATCAACTGTGTAACCTGAGAGCCGAAATCAATGATCAGCAGACGTTCATAAGTGATGTTTTCCATGGCATATCCGGTAAAGCCAGTCGCGTCCCAGCGCAAGAGGGGCGACGATGTCGTTTTCGCGTCTGAAGGGGCGCAAATACGGCAAGGGCGCTGATCTCACACAGTTAAAAAGGCGCAAACCTGAAGGGGAATCGCCATGTCTGATGCAGCCGTAACATCACCACGCCGTGCAAGAGGCGGCGGCGGGGCCGCACGACGCGCCGAACGCACTGCCGTCAGTGTCGAAACCGCGAAATACATCGAACGCAATGTGCCCAATTACGAGGTGCTGACCGAAGAAGCCCTGCAGGTGATCGAGGCGAATGCCGAAACCGTGCTGGCCGAAATCGGCGTGAATTTCGTCGATAACCCCGATGCGCTGGCCTTGTGGAAATCGGCAGGCGCTGAAATCGACGGCGAACGCGTCCGCATTCCGCGCGGCCTTGCGCGCAAGCTTTGCGCCACGGCACCGTCCGAATACGTCCAACATGCCCGCAACCCCGACCGCAATGTCGTGATCGGCGGCAAGAATCTGGTGCTGGCCCCGGTCTATGGACCCCCCTTCGTGCGCGATGCCGAAGGCGGGCGGCGTTACGCGACCATGGCCGATTTCGAAAAATTCGTGAAGCTCGCCTATATGTCGAAATGGCTGCACCATTCCGGCGGCACTGTCTGCGAACCCACCGATATCCCCGTGAACAAGCGCCATTTGGACATGCTGCTGGCGCATATGGTGCTCAGCGACAAGCCCTTCATGGGCTCTGTGACCGAACCCAGCCGCGCGCAAGATTCTATCGAGATGTGCGAGATCCTGTTCGGCAAGGAATTCGTGCGCGACAACACCGTGATGACCTCGCTGATCAACATTAACTCGCCGCTGACCTTCGACAGCATCATGATGGGCGCGCTCGAGGTGTTCGCCCGCCATAATCAGGCCAGTATCATCAGCCCTTTCATCGTCGGCGGTGCCATGGCGCCCGTCAGCGTTGCAGGCACATTGACTCAAGTGCTGGCCGAGGTGATGGCAGGTGTCGCCTATTCCCAGCTAATCCGCCCGGGCGCTCCGGTGATTTTCGGCACGTTCGTTGCCTCCATCGACATGAACTCCGGCGCGCCGACCTTTGGCACGCCAGAGGCCAGCCATATCACCTATGGCGCAGGTCAGCTTGCCCGTCGCATGGGGCTGCCATATCGGTCAGCAGGGTCGTTCTGCGGCAGCAAATTGCCCGATGCGCAAGCTGCCTATGAAACCGCCAACAGCCTGAACATGGGGCTTTTGTCGGGGGTGAATTTCATGCTGCACGCCTGTGGCTGGCTCGAAGGCGGGCTGGTCGCCAGTTTCGAGAAATTCGTGATGGACGCTGACCAGCTTGGCACCTTGCATCATTTCGCGCGTGGCGTGGACATGTCCGAAAACGGGCAGGCGATGGATGCGCTGGCCGAGGTCGGGCCCGGCGGGCATTTCCTTGGCTGCGAACATACACAAGCCAATTTCAAATCCGCCTTCTGGCGCTCGGACCTGTTCGATTACAAACCGTTCGAGACATGGGACGAAGAAGGCGCGCGCGACACGCAGGCTTTGGCCAGCGCGCGGGTCAAGAAACTGATCGACACCTATCAGCAACCGCCCCTCGACCCTGAGATCGAGGCGCGTCTGCGCGCCTATGTCGCCGATAAAAAAGCCGCTATGCCTGACGCATTCGCATAACCTGCATCATCGTCAGAGCATAAATATCCCCGCCGGAGGCCCGTGCTGGCATAGCCAGCACGGATCATACCGCGCGCAAGGCCGTGGCCTGCAGCATCCGCGCCTCGCCACTGATCGCAATCAGTAATTCGACATGCCGTGCCGGTGCGTAATCGCCGGTACCCGCGATACGGCGCGCGTCTGTCGCCGCCTCGATATCCAGCAGCGCCATCAGCGCCGCGGCAGGGCGCGGCGCATGGGCGGTTTTCAACAACCGCGGCAAAACAGTTTCGCGGCGATATTCATCCACACCAAATCGGGCAGCGCGTGCCAAAAGGGCAGGGCGTTGCAACTGGCGGATACGGGTCATCAGGTCAAGCATGGCACAGGGCTTTCTGGTTAGGTGTTTGTGAAAGCACTTTGCCACAACCCGTGCAGGTGTTGCCTGCTTGGCAAAAGTTAAGAACGCAGCCCTCAGAAATCTTTAGCTTTTGGTAACGATGATTGACGGATCGACACCGACGTTAACACATCAGTAACCATACAATCTTAGGTAGAGTCTTGACGGCAACCGACAGCTGACTTTGCCTGTTTCCAGATTGGTGGCAGGAAAAGGAACATAAGAAATGACTGCACGACCGGGGCCACAACGGTCTGACCAATTTCCGCAATGGGTGCCTGACGCGGTCCGCAATTATCTGGTGCACACAGAGGCGGGCATGTCGATCCGTGCGTTGGCCCGCGCCCGCGACTGCCACCCGTCCACGGTGCTGCGCCAGGTCCGCAAACTGGAAGTCCGGCGCGATGATCTGTTGATCGACGGCGCTTTGAAATCACTGTCGGCGCAGGCTTGCGCCGCCTCTAACGACGGATCGAAAGGATCATGTCCCATGCAACCCGAATCCCTGTTCAAACCCGCACCACATGCTCCCGCGCTGACACAGCACCGCATTGATCAGGAAGCGCGGCGCATCCTGCGCCGGCTGTGTGAACAAGGTGCCGTGCTTGCCGCCGCCCGCGATATGGACACCGCCGTCGTGGTGCGCGAAGCACGGGGCGGCGACCCGCTGCGGACCACCAGCGTGGACCGCGAAATCGCGCAGGCGATGGCGCTTAAGGACTGGATCGCCTGCGCCGACCCCGATGCGCGGGTCGCGCGCTATTTCATCACCAACACAGGCCGCGCCGCATTGCGCCGCCTGACCGCCGAAGGCGAAAACCGCGCCGGTGGGTTCACCGGTAAACGCGCTGATTGTGACCCCGATGCCGCTTGGGATCTGGCCGCATTGGAAAGCGAATGTCAGGCGCAGGCGCGCTATCACGCCACCGAAAGCCCACTGGTCGGGCTGGCCCGCAGGCGCGACCGCGACGGCACATTGTTTTTGTCGCGCGCTCTGGTCGCCACAGGCGAACGCCTGCGCGAGGATTTTGAACTGGCCCAGATGGCGACCGGTGGTAGGGGCGGCTGGATCAATGCAGCGCTTGGCCAGACACCGCCTGTCAGCGCAGGTGCCGGTGTCGCGGCGCAAGCCGCCCATGAACGCGTGCGTGCAGCCTTGCACGATCTCGGCCCCGGTCTTGGGGATGTCGTGCTGCGCTGCTGCTGTTTTCTTGAAGGGCTGGAAGCGACCGAAAAAACCATGGGCTGGTCGGCGCGTTCGGGGAAAATCGTGCTGCGCATCGCACTCGACCGTTTGGGGCGGCATTACGCACAGACGCAGGGGCGCTTTGGCCCGTTGATCGGTTGACCATGCGCAGGCCGCAGGTCCGCCATGCACACTACGCTAGTGATTGGACAAATCCCCTTTGTACCGCTACCTGTATGACATACCCGAGCGGAGCAAACAGATGTCCCCACGCGATCTCAAAATCCCGGCCCAGCGCCACCCCGAAAAGCAGCGCCGCGTTGACGCGCCGCAGCCCAAGAAACCGGATTGGATCAGGGTCAAGGCACCAACCTCGGAAGGCTATAAAACCACCCGCGATATCATGCGCGAACACAAACTGGTCACTGTATGCGAAGAGGCAGGCTGCCCCAATGTCGGCGAATGCTGGTCACAAGGCCATGCCACCATGATGATCATGGGCGAGGTGTGCACCCGCGCCTGCACGTTCTGCAACATCGCTACCGGCAAACCACCCGAAGCGCTGGATGTGTTTGAACCCGGACGCGTCGCTGATGCGGTCAAGAAACTGGGCCTGAAACATGTCGTCATCACTTCGGTGGACCGCGACGACGTCGAAGACGGCGGTGCGGAACATTTCGCCCAGACCATCCGCGCCGTGCGCCGGCAATCCCCCGGCACCACGATCGAAATTCTGACGCCCGATTTTATCCGCTGCGACCCTGCGGTGCTTGAAGTTGTGGTGAATGCGCGCCCCGACGTCTTTAACCACAATCTGGAAACAGTGCCCGGCCTCTACCCCGAGGTCCGCCCCGGCGCGCGGTATTTCCATTCCCTGCGCCTGCTGCAACGGGTCAAGGAACTGGACCCCTCGATGTTCACCAAATCCGGCATCATGGTAGGTCTGGGTGAAGACAAGCAATCCGTGATGCAGGTCATGGATGACATGCGGGCGGCAGATATCGATTTCCTGACCGTCGGCCAATATCTGCAGCCGACCCCGAAACATCACCGCGTCGACCGTTTTGTCACACCCGAGGAATTCGCCGCCTACGAAAAAGCAGCCTATGGTAAGGGTTTCCTGATGGTGTCGGCCACGCCGCTGACACGATCATCCTATCACGCCGGTGACGATTTCGCCCGCCTGCGCGAGGCGCGCAACCACAAGCTTGGCCGCGCCTGACCCCTCATCTTCTTATTTCCCGAAATACTCCGGGGGTTTGGGGGCAGCGCCCCCATTCGGCTTTGCCGCAGTCTCCGACGGGGATATTTAGGCTCGGACGATGATGTTCAGGGCAATACCTTGAGATAGGCGGCAATCGCCATCCGGTCTGCGTCGCTAAGCTGCGACGTGTGGCGGATCACATCTGCCATCGTGCCGCCCGCACTGTCGAATGTGGGGGTAAAGCCGCTATTAAGGTATTCGGCGATCTCCTGTGCGGACCACGTCAGGCCCGCAGGCGAGATATTGGGGATGCGCCCGTCACCGCTGGGGTTGGGCGCACCTGTCATCCATGCGCTGCGGTCCAGCCCACCCAAAGCGTTTCGCGGAGTGTGGCATTCGGCGCAATGGCCCAAAGCCTCGACCAGCACACGGCCCCGTTCCAGTTCGGGCGTGGGCGCGTCCATCACCCAGTCGTCGCGCAGGTAAAGCGCTTTCCACACACCAAGGCTGGCGCGGATGTTGAAAGGAAAGCCCAGATCATGTGGCTGGCTGGGCGTGGTATCAGCGGGCAGGGTCCGCATGTGGGCGATCAGATCGGCGATGTCCTGAACATCTGCTTTGATATAGCTGGTATAGGGAAAAGCTGGGTAATAATGCGCGCCATCGGGTGATACGCCGCGCATAATGGCGCTGGCCAGTTCCAGATCAGTCCAACCACCCACACCGTGCACCGGATCGGACGAAATGTTAGGCGCGATGAAGGTGCCGAAATCGCTGGCAAAGCTTTTGCCGCCTGCCAGCACATCCAGCGGGCCATCAGGTGCGTTATGGCAGGACGCGCAGCCCGCAGCGGCAAAGGTGATCGCACCCCTTTCGGCATCACCGGTGATCCCCTCAAGGGCAGAGGCGGGCAAGGGCGTGGGTTTGGTCGCGAACCAGCCTGCGCCGGTTCCCACCACCAAAACCCCCACGATCCACGGCCAGCGTGGCATTAATTCGCGGGGGCACGGTAGGGCTGGTGACAGGCACTGCAGGATTGTCCGACCGGACCAAAGGCCGCTTTGAGCGCATCAAGCCCGTCGCCTGCGACCAGCGCCAAGGCCTCTGTCGCATCTGCCATGCCTTGTTTGACCTCCAGATAGCCATCCGGATCGGTCCAGATTTCGGCCCGCGCACGGCTGCGTTCCAGACTGCTGTCGGTGCCTTCCACCCAGAAAGCGCTTTGGTCAATCGCGGCCATCGCAGCAAGGTTGTTGGCAGCAGCGGCAGCGACATCGGCATCATAGGGGATGCGGTCCTGCGCCATCTGGCCAAGTGGGGTCAGGTAAAACCCGTAAAGGCCCATATGCGCCTGCCGCGCGGTCAAGGCGCGGTCTTGTTCTTCGGTCAGATCCTGCGCCAGCA
The DNA here is from genome assembly GCA_003551805.1 of Loktanella sp. GTDB lineage: Bacteria > Pseudomonadota > Alphaproteobacteria > Rhodobacterales > Rhodobacteraceae > Yoonia. The sequence continues at coordinate 9,491 of PUNR01000150.1, read as the reverse complement.
GGGCGGTGGCGGACAAACACAAGGCTACGACAAAAGGCGTGGTGCGGCGCATGGCAATCTCCGGTTGGGGTGCGTTGACCCAACGTTAGTCGGGCGTTGCCCAAATCCAAAAACACGAAAACGTCAGCGCATCCGGCGCAGGTTGTTGGGTGTCAGCGCGTCCGGCCAGCCGAAGCTGCGTTCGATGATCAACAGCAACAGGCAGAAGGCGATGATCGCCGCGATGAATTTGATCCGCGCGGGCGATGGCGGGTTCTGCACCCAGCGTTTCATCCGCAACAGCCACAGCGGGTTCATCTTAGGTGAACCTGACCTTGCCGATGAAAGGAAGGTTGCGGTCGCGCTGGCCATAGTCGATGCCGTAGCCCACGACGTATTCATCGGGGATTTCAAACCCTATCCAGTCGGCTTTGAAATCAACCTCTCGGCGTGCCGGTTTATCCAGCAGCGCGATCGTGCGCAGCCGTGCGGGATTACGCGACAGCAAAAACTTGGTGACATGCGCAAGTGTATGGCCGGTATCGACGATATCTTCGACCACCAGCACATCGCGGCCTTCGATCTGGCCGCGCAGGTCTTTGAGTATCCGCACCTCGCGGCTGGTTTCCATACCGTCGCCATAAGATGACGCCTCGAGGAAATCGACCTCGACCGGCAGATCGAGTTCGCGCACCAGATCGGCAATGAACACGAAAGATCCACGCAGCAGCCCCACGACGACCAGTTTGTCAGTGCCTGAAAATTCCACCGCGATCTCGCGCGCCAGTGTTTCGATCCTTGCGGCGATGGATTTCGCGCTGATCATCTGGTCGATGACATAGGCGGGATGGTCAGCGGGCATTGCAGTCTCCGGTCACTTGGCAGGGGTGTTGTGCCGCAAATCGCGCCCTGCGACAATGGTGCAAATATATGCAGCCGCCCTTGAAACCGATGCGGTTTTGGCCGACACCCTTGGCAAGCAGCGAACGGACTTGCCATGCCACAACATTCGGAAACACGCGTTCTGCCATTTGATGCCGACCAGATGTATGCGCTGGTGGGTGATGTGGCGAATTATCCTAAATTCCTGCCATGGACCGCTGCTGCGCGCATTCGCAAGACCACCGATCACGGCGATCACATCGTGATGCTGGCCGATCTGGTGATTTCGTTCAAAGTGTTCCGCGAAACCTTTGGGTCGCAGGTGACGTTGTGGCCCGATATCCGCCGCATCGACACCGCCTATTTGGACGGGCCGTTCAAACATATGGAAAGCCAATGGAATTTCCGCGATGTGGAGGGCGGCTGCGAAGTGTCGTTCTTTGTGGATTTCGAGTTTCGCAACAGGTTGCTGCAGGGTGCCGCCGGCATGTTCTTTAACGAGGCGATGCAGCGGATCGTGCGCGCGTTTGAACGCCGCGCGCATGAACTTTACGGCACCAAAGCCGCCAGCAGCAATCCCAACGCGTGATCCGTTGCCGCCTTGCGCACAGCCGCACGGCCCGGTGCGCCGAATTCAATCGTTTCTGTCTGGCAGCCTGTCGGCGTGGCGATGCCGAAACAGACGCGGCCTTCGGGTTTGTGCTCGGACCCGCCGGGTCCTGCGATGCCGGTGATTGAAACGGCCAGTTGCGCACCGGACTGTGCCAGCGCACCTTGCGCCATTTCAGCGGCGACCTGTTCGGACACTGCGCCATAGGTATCAAGCGCGGCCTTTTGCACGCCCAGCATCTGCATTTTTGCGGCATTCGTATAGGTCACAAAGCCGCGTTCAAATACCGCCGATGATCCTGCCACATCGGTCAGCGCGGCGCTAACCATGCCGCCTGTGCAGCTTTCTGCTGTCGCGATCATCACGCCGCGTGCCTTTGCCGCGTCAAGGATGGCGACGGCGGTCACATCAGCACCAGATGGAATAATGCGGCCAGTGCGACCACCCCAATGGCGGCAAAGATACCCGCGATGACATCATCCAGCATCACACCCGTCGGCCCGTGCATCCGGTCAGCCCAGCCGATTGGCCCGATCTTGGTGATGTCGAACAGCCGGAACAACACGAATGCCGCGACCCAACCGGGCCAGAGCGCGAGCAGGTCGGCATCACGCATTGCGGCGCCAAAGACGACAGGCAACAGGGCGATCCATTGGCCCGCAACCTCGTCAATAACGATCTCGGACGGGTCGTGATCGGCCTTGCCTGCTGTCTCGACCCCCGTGGCCCAGACGCCCAAGGCATAAGCCAGCACGATCCCCGCGACCAAAGCCCAAGGACCGGCAAGCATCACCAGCGCCCAAGCGACGGGCAAAGCGGCCAGCGATCCCCATGTGCCGGGGGCAGGGCGCAGGTGGCCGACATAAAAGAAGGTGGCGATCAGATGGGTCATGGCTTCACCAATGTCACTGTGGCGATAGACGCGATGCCTTCTTCGCGGCCTGTGAACCCCAACCGTTCGGATGTCGTCGCTTTCACGCTGATGCGGTCCGCATCCAGCCCCATGATCGCGGCAAGGGCGGCGCGCATTGCGGGCTGGTGCGGGCCGATTTTGGGATATTCGCAGACAAGAGTGCAGTCGACGTTGCTGATCTGGTAGCCTTGATCCCGTGCCAACCCGACAGCATGGCGCAGAAAGATATGGCTTTCAGCGCCTTTCCACTGCGGGTCGGAGGGTGGAAAATGTTGCCCGATATCACCCTTGCCCAAGGCACCATAGATCGCGTCGGTCACGGCATGCATACCGACGTCGGCGTCGGAATGGCCTTGCAAGGCACGGCCATGCGGCACCTTTACACCGCAAAGCCAGACATGATCGCCGGGGCCGAAACGGTGCACGTCATAGCCGTTGCCGCATCTGATATCCATGTCCTGCCTCATTAGTTTTGTCGCGCGGGCAAAATCGCCGGGCGTCGTGATTTTGATGTTGTTCTCATCGCCCTGAACGATAGCCACGTCCAGTCCGGCTGCGCGGGCCACGCCGACATCGTCTGTGGCGTCATCCGTCTGGCCATGATGTGCTGCAAGCAAGGGGGCAAGGTGAAACCCCTGTGGCGTCTGCGCACGGTAAAGGCCGCTTCGGTCCTGCACACCAGTAACTTGCCCTGCCGCGCCATGCCACAGCGTGTCCGTGACGGCGACGGCCGGGGCCGCACCTTGATGCGTTTTCAGCGCCGATATCACCCTGTCGATGATCGCGGCAGTGACCAAAGGGCGGGCGGCGTCATGGATCAGGACTTGTGTCGTGCCGTCGGGCACAGCGGTCAATCCGGCCATCACACTGGCCTTGCGCGTGTCACCGCCTGTGACACGCAGCGCGGCAGGCGTATCGCGCCAAAGATCGCTGTCGATATCATCGGGATGCAGTACTAGTACGATGGTATGAATTTCCGGGTGATCGACAAAGGGTTGCATTGCGTGGGCAGCAATGCTGCGCGCGCCAAGGCGTTGCCATTGCTTGGGAATTTCGCCACCGGCGCGGGTTCCACGGCCTGCGGCGACGATGATGGCACAGATGGTCATGGCGATCCTGTCATTGCTTGCCTTGGTGTAAGGCGGGACGCGCTGCGGCGCAATTCGTCTCTTTGGCGGGCGGTTTGCCTAAGTTTTAGGCATATGCTATGGAATGTGGATAATTCGGTCTGCATGGCGTTGTGATGTCGCCTGATCCGGCTTATTTCAACAGCAACGCACACCCTTTAGGCGGATATTAAATTTCTTGGCTTATTGCAGTTCTATCACCTTTGACGATCTGGCGTTGCAACCGCCTGTCGCACTCGCGCCGCTTGCGGGGATCACGGATCTGCCGTTCCGGCAATTGGTCGCATCATTCGGCGCAGGCTGGGTGGTTAGCGAAATGGTTGCCAGTCAGGAAATGGTGCAGGCTAAACCCGGCGTGCGCGAACGCGCCGAACTAGGGTTTGACCAGCAAGGCACCGCCGTGCAGATCGCCGGACGCGAAGCGCATTGGATGGCCGAAGCCGCGCGCATGATCGAAGCCAATGGCGCGGTGATGATCGACATCAATATGGGCTGTCCGGCGAAAAAAGTGACCAACGGTTATTCGGGCTCTGCGCTGTTGCGCGACCCTGACCACGCGCTGCGCCTGATCGAGGCTGTGGTGAATGCAGTCAAAGTTCCCGTCACACTGAAAACACGCCTTGGCTGGGACCATGATTGCCTGAACGCTGCCGATGTGGCGCGGCGCGCGCAGGATGCGGGGATCAGGCTGGTCACGATCCACGGGCGTACGCGCTGTCAGTTTTACAAAGGCAGCGCCGATTGGGCAGCGATCCGTGAAATCAAAGACGCCGTCACCATCCCCGTCATCGCCAATGGCGACATCACCGGCCCGCAAGCGGCGCGTGAAGCGCTGGCGCTGTCGGGGGCGGATGGTGTGATGATCGGGCGGGGCGCGCAAGGACGGCCTTGGGTGCTGGCACAGATCGCGGCGGCGCTGCATGGCGCAAAGTCGCCGGTTGTGCCGCAAGGGGCCGCGTTGATTGACATGGTCGCAGGGCATTACACCGCGATGCTGTCGTTTTACGGCAGCGATATGGGTCGCCGTGTCGCGCGCAAACATCTGGGCTGGTATATGGACGATGCAGGCACACCTGCATCGTTGCGCAAGGCGATCCTGACCGAAGCGGACCCCGACGCAGTCTTGCGCGATTTGCCTGACGCTTTGGCGATGCGGGTGGCTGCATGATCGAAGACGCAGCATTGTGGTCGTCCCTGCCAGTGCCGGCGCTGTTGCTGGACGGCGATGACGTCATCATCCAAAGCAATCCCGCGGCGGAAAGTTTCCTTAACCTGTCCACGCGGTCACTGGTCGGCCAGCGGATCTGGGAAAAAGTACTGATTGATGCACCGCTGGAAGAACCCTTCGCGCGGGCAAGAGCCAACAGATCATCGCTTTTCGTTAATGATGTCGATGTCGGCAGCGGTGAACATGCGCCGATGCAATGCAACCTGCAATTCGCGCCATTACAAGGTAGCAAAGACCTCATGATCGTGATGATCAGCCCGCGCGAGATTGCCAGCCGGATCAGCCAGAACCAGTCATCCGCCAAGGCCGCGAAATCTGCCATCGGCATGGCTGAAATGCTGGCGCATGAAATCAAGAACCCGCTGGCGGGGATCACAGGTGCGGCGCAGCTGTTGTCGATGGGGTTGTCCACGGAAGACCGCGAACTGACCGATCTGATTGTCGAGGAAAGTCGCCGCATCGTCAAATTGCTCGAACAGGTCGAACAATTCGGCAATCTGCGCCCACCATTGCTGAAACCCGTCAATATCCATGATGTGCTGGACCGCGCGCGGCAGTCAGCCTCGGTCGGGTTTGGCGCGCATATGCTGTTTATCGAGGATTACGATCCGTCCCTACCGCGCACCATGGCCGATGCCGACCAGTTGTTGCAGGTGTTCCTGAACCTGCTGAAAAACGCATCAGAGGCCAACAAGGACGGCGGTGCGATCCGGCTACACACGTTTTACGACACATCCCTACGGGTGCGCCGCGCCGATGGCACGCAATCGCGGCTGCCCTTGCAGATCGAGGTTATCGATGATGGCCCCGGCCTGCCGCCAAGTATTGCGGCGGACGTGTTTGAACCCTTCGTCTCGGGCCGCGAAAATGGCACCGGTCTAGGACTGGCGCTGGTGTCGAAACTGATCAGCGATGCAGGGGGGTGGATTTCGGTGGATTCTATCCCGGGGCGCACGGTGTTTCGCATATCCTTGCCGCTGGCCCCAAAAGACACTGAAACAGGAGAAGATTAATGGACGGGACAATTCTGGTTGCCGATGACGACCGCACGATCCGCACCGTATTGACCCAAGCCCTGACGCGGGCAGGCTGCAAGGTTCATGCCACATCGTCGCTGGTGACGCTGATGCGCTGGGTCGAGGAAGGCAAAGGCGATCTGGTGATCTCGGACGTGATCATGCCTGATGGCAACGGTCTGGAACAATTGCCAAAAATTGCGGCTTTGCGTCCGGGTCTGCCGGTGATCGTGATTTCGGCGCAAAACACGATCATGACCGCAATTCAGGCGGCCGAGGCGGACGCCTATGATTATCTGCCCAAACCCTTCGATCTGCCCGATCTAATGAAACGGGCCGCCCGCGCGCTGGAAACAAAGCGTCGCGCCGGTATTTCGCGAGCGCCTGATGTCGCCGCGTCAGAACAGGCTGGCGATCTGCCGCTGGTCGGGCGCACCGGCGTGATGCAGGCGCTTTACCGTCTGGTCGCGCGGGTAATGAACACGCAGCTGCCCGTGCTGATCACCGGCGAAAGCGGGACCGGCAAATCCTTGATCGCGCGTGCGGTACATGATTTTTCCGACCGGCGCAGTTTGCCCTTCGTCACCGTGTCTGCGGCTGATCTGGACGGTATGGACGGGCCATCGACCATTCTGGCACGTGTGCGCGGCGGCACGATCCTGTTTGACGAAGTCAGCGATCTGTCGGATGCAGATCAGGGCCGGATCGTGCGGATGCTGGACACGTTGGGCGACAATGCCCCGCGTATCATGGCCACATCACAATCGGACCTGATGGCGCGGATGGAAGAAGGCAAATTCCGCGAAGACCTGTTTTACCGTCTGGGCGGTGTCACGGTCGATGTGCCGTCGTTGCGCGAAAGGGTCGATGATATCCCGCTGTTGGCCGAACATTTTCTGGCCCGCGCCGAACGCGAAGGCGCACCGGCACGCCGCTTTGGGCCTGCTGCGCTTGACATGGTGCGCGCCTACAGCTGGCCGGGCAACGTCCGCCAGCTTGAAAACGCCGTGCGCCGTCTGGTGTTCACCGCCGCCGAAGAAGAAATCAGCCGCGCCGAAGTGGAAATGGTGCTGGGCAACCAGCCCGCGATCGAGCCTTTGCGATCAGGTGGCGAGGGCGAGAAACTGTCCGCCTCTGTCGCCAAACATCTGCGGCGGTATTTTGACCTGCATGGCGGGGTTCTGCCGCCACCGGGCCTTTATAACCGGATTTTGAAAGAGGTCGAAGGCCCGTTGATCGAAATCGCCCTTGATGCATCCGGCGGAAATCAGGCGAAATGTGCCGATCTTCTGGGAATTAATCGCAATACTTTGCGCAAGAAGATCACAGACCTTGATATCCGCGTGACACGCCGCCGCAAATTGATGTAAAACGGCAACAGACCCGTGGCCCAATTGCGTCAGCATGGCGCGGGTGTCACGGCGAAGGCGGTCATGCGGGGGCGACCTCGCCTCAATCACAAGGCGGCACGCGTGCAGCGCACTCTGCTCAGAATGGACTTCACGCGTTTGGTGCGCTGGTTTCGCCAGCGTCATATCCAGAACGCGCTGACCATGGTGTTGATTATCAGCGCGCCTGTTCTGGCCGCGCTGACCTATTGGGTTGTCGGCCCATTGGGGCAGGGCACGTCGTCACCGATGCTGCAGTTCGTGCTGCTGATCGATCTGGTCTATGTACTGATCGTGATGGCGCTGGTGATGCGGCTGGTCGCCAAGATGATCGCGGCAAGGCGTGCCAAATCTGCCGGATCGCGGCTGCATCTGCGGCTGACATCGGTTTTTGCTGTTTTCGCACTGATCCCGACGGTCCTGGTGGCGGTGTTTTCGGTCTTGCTGCTGTCGGTTGCGCTGGACGGGTTGTTTTCGGAACCTGTGGGCAATGTCTTGCGCACCTCGCTGACCACGGCGCAGGCCTATGAGGAAGAACATATTCAGGACCTGACCCGTGATGCACAGGGGTTGGCCGCCTATTTGAACCGCGAACGCCAGCGTGATTTGTTCATGGATGACGGCGATATCCGCCGCGCTTTGGGCGATGTGCAAGGCCAGATCGACCGTGGCTTAAGCGAGGCGTTTGTGATCGACAGCGCCGGCACCATCGCTGCGCGGGCAGTCGGATCATATGATTTTGACTATGAAAAACCAACCGCCGATGATTTCGTGCGCGCCCGCGCTGACCGTTTGCTGATTATAGAAGACCCCGCCAACAATGAATTCCGCGCATTGCTGCCGCTGGAAACCTTTCCTGACAGGTTCCTATATGTTACCCGAGATGTGGACGGTAACGTATTGGCATTGCTGGATGAAACTACCGAAACAGTGCAGCAATACGAACAATTGGCCAGCGACCGCGGGCGGATGCTGTTCCAGTTCGGGCTTTTGTATCTTGGCTTTGCGCTGATCCTGATTTTGGGCGCGATCTGGGGCGGGCTGTGGTTTGCCGAACGCCTGTCGCGCCCTGTAGGGCGGCTGGTGGCGGCGTCGCAGCGCGTCGGTGCCGGTGATCTGGACGTGCGCGTGATCGAGGATGACGGCGATGACGAAATTTCCCAGTTAGGCCATTATTTCAACCAGATGACCGGCCAGCTAAAAGGCCAGCGCGAAGAATTGCTGGAAAGCAACCGGATGTCCGAAGGGCGCAGGCGGCTGTTTGATTCCGTGCTTAGTTCCGTCACTTCGGGTGTTGTGGGCCTTGATGCGGACGGTCGTGTGACCTTTGTAAACCCGTCGGCACGGCGGCTTTTGTCGGTGATTGACGCCACGGCCAGCAGTTCGCTTGCGGTTGCTGTGCCTGAATTTGGTGCCTTATTCGACGAGGTGCGGCAGGCAGGGCACGAGGCCGTGCAGGACCAGATCAACCTGATCCGCAAAGGCCAGCAGGAAAGCCTGCTGGTCCGCATGTCCCCGCGCCGTACCGCCGATGGCGCATTGGAAGGCTATGTTGTGGCCTTTGACGATGTCACCGATCTGGTCAGCGCGCAGCGCATGGCCGCATGGGGCGATGTCGCGCGGCGTATCGCACATGAGATCAAGAACCCGCTGACCCCGATCCAGTTGTCGGCGGAACGGATCAAGCGCAAGTTCCGCACGCAGGTGGGGATTGATGTCGATGCACTGGATCAGATGACGGATGTTATTATCAGGCAAACCAATGATTTACGCCGCATCGTTGATGAGTTTTCCAAGTTTGCACGGATGCCCGAACCCGTATTGGTGCTGAACGATCTGACCAAGGTGGTATCCGACGCTGTGACCCTGCAACGCGCAGGCCAGCCGCAGGTGGACATCACCTGCGACCTGCCGCGTGATGCGGTGCTGGCCGATATGGACGCGACGATGATGTCGCAGGCCTTGCTAAACTTAATTAAGAACGCAGGCGAAGCCACAGAAACATATATCGAAAAGAACGGTAGCGAAGGTTATCAGCCACAGATCAGAATCGTGATGCAACATGATGGCACCGGCGTCAGCATTGCGGTTTCCGACAATGGCGTCGGCCTGCCGGAAGATCGCGTGCGCCTGTTCGAACCCTATGTGACGACACGCGACAAGGGCACCGGCCTTGGCTTGCCCATCGTCAAAAAGATCATCGAACAACACGGCGGCAGCCTGACGCTGGCTGATGCCGATGTGTTTGATGGTCAGACACATCGCGGCGCGAAGGTCGTGATACATTTGCCGGTCGCACAAGCGACTGCACTAAAAGCAAAAATACCAGCATGAGGACAATATGGGCG
>PUNR01000360.1 GCA_003551805.1 Loktanella sp. | reverse complement strand
CGAGGCGACAAGCATGAAATCCACCTCGTCGCTGATGATCGCCTCTTGCGCGACGGTCGCGGCGCGGTTGGGATTGGACTGACTGTCTTTGACGATCACCTGCACGTCGATGCCCTGTTCGGCCATCACGCGGTTGAACATGGCAAGGGTAAAATTGTCCGCCTCGGCAAAGCCTGCCAGCGGGCCGGTCTGCGGGCTGACATAGCCGATGCGCACCCCGCGCCCTTGGGCAATAGCGGGCATCGCCAGCCCCGATGCGGATAGGGCAAAGCCGCTGGCCATGCCGGTTTTCAATAACTTGCGTCGCGTAATCATCTTAAATCCTCCCAGTTCAAGGTTACGTTTTTCAGGTGACAGGGCGCGTCCCTCTCCATGCGTCTGTCAGGATGGTTTTGATATCTGCGCGCGTGAAGCTGCGCGGATTAGCATAGGGCGCGCGTGTCGCGATATCGGCGGCGCGGTCCAGATCGGCCTCGTCCAGCCCCAGATCGGCCAGGCGCAGCGGCGCGCCAAGGCTTGACGCGAAATCCCACAAGCCGCCACCGACGGTCCCGCCCATCAATTCCGCCACAGGCCGCAGTTTTTCGGACACAGTCACCGCGTTGAACCCCGCCGTATGCGGCAACATGATCGCGTGGGTTTCGGCATGCGGCAGCCCGAATGATCCGCCAAGCACATGGCAAAGCTTGTGATGCAGCGCCATCGCACAAGACCCCAGCACAGCAGACCCCAGCCATGCGCCATAAAGCACCTCGGCCCGCGCATCGTGATCTGACGGATTGGCGACGACCTCTGGCAGGCCGGTTTTGAAGGCGCGGATCGCATCCAGCGCCATCATATCGGTGATCGGATTGGCATCGGCGGCATAAAGCCCCTCGACCGCGTGGGCGATGGCGTTCAGCGCAGATGTGACGGTCATCGCAACAGGCAGGCCCAACGTCAGGTCGACATCATAGATCACCAGTTCCGGCCTGATCGCAGGATCGCGACGGGTGGTTTTCTCGCCTTCATCCGTCTCGCCCAGAATATCGGTCATTTCTGATCCGGCATAGGTGGTGGGGATCACCAGTTGGTCGGCACCTGTGCGCAAGGCAATCGCCTTGCCCAACCCTGTAGTGGACCCGCCCCCGATGGCGACGGTGCAATCGGCTTCTGCCGCATGAAAGGCGGCGATGGCGCGATGGGTGACATCGACGGGTGTGTGCATCGCGGCCTCGGCAAAGATACCGGCAGACAACGGCCCCAGCCGCGCCGCCACATCACGCGCCTGATCTATCTGCTGGGGCGTCGACAACACCAGCGCCCTGCTACGCCCCAGCGATGTGACCGCATCAGCGACCTGCCCCAGCGTGCCGCTGCCGAAAATAACCTGCGCCGGAATACCCACAAAGGTAAAATTGCGTGGCGGGTTCATGCGTCATCCCCCCAGATCGCGGTGCCATCTGCCAGCGCATGCAGCATATCCGAAAGGGCAGCGATTTCGGTATCGGTCACTGTATGTGGCCGGCCCGGGAACATATCGGTGCGCAGTCGGGCACCTGCCCGCGTCAGATCACCGATCATGCGGTGATGCGCCACAGCCGGAATCCACGGATCATCATCGCCGCAACTGGCATAAATCTTCAGCCCTTCTAGCTGCTTCAGCGGCAGGTTATCCGTCTCTGCCCCGATCCGGCAGGCAGTGAACAGACAGACAGCATCGGCTATCTGCGGCTGGCACATCAGCACCTCGACCGACAGACAGGCACCTTGCGAAAAACCGCACAGCAGGACAGGCAGATCAGGGCGGGCGGTACGTTCGGCCTTGATCAGGTCCGCAATCTGGCGGACGCCATCATGCATCTGGATCAAAGTATGATCCGTCAGCGGGTCAATCGCGCGGGCGTCATACCATCCCGGCCCTGCCGATTTCGGCAAGGCAAAGCGGACATGCGGCACAGCCACACGCGACACGATCATGTCCAGCATGTCCTGCTGGCTTTGACCGCGTCCGTGCACGACGATGCAGATCACCTGCGCCGCGTCCGCTGCGGCCCCTTTATACATGATGTCTGGCATGTGCTGACTTAAAATTCAGCAGGTTCGAGGCCTGCTTCCATTTCCGCCTGCCGGTCAGCAAACCACGGCGGGAACACCAGCGTTTTGCCAATGGCATCGGCCGGTTCATCCTTGGCCCAGCCTTCCGGCACCGTCCATGCGAGTTCGAACAGCGCACCCCCGGGGCTGCGTACATAGCAGGATTTGAAATACATCCGGTCTTTCTGTTCGGAAATATCGGTAAACCCGAGGCCCTCGATATGGGCGCGCAAAGACATCTGGTTTTCCTCGTCACCCGTGTTCAACGCCAGATGATGGATTGTACCACCCGCCAGCGTCCAAGTCCCTTGGGCGACATCGGGCTCGTGCAACACCTCGACGATGGATTTGGCACCGTCATTGCCGGGCACGGCAAAAACCATGCCTTCGTGGTTATCGGCGATCTTTTCCATTGGCAGGGCGATGGTCAGGAAGTCATCCATCGCCGTGCGGTCCATGACCGAAACAGCGCCGCCGTAAATCCCCTTTATCCCGTGTTCGGCCGACACGCCCTGCGCCGCGTTCGCGATGGACGGACGGTTGTCGCTGGGGTTTTCCACCAGTTCATGCGGGATGCCGCAAGGATGGGCAAAGATCACGCGATCCGCGCCAAAACGGGTCGCCTTATGCGCCTCCACGCCCATTTCATTCAGCCGGTTCACCCAGAATTCACTGGCACCGAGCGGGATAGACTGCATCACCACCTTGGACTGGTTCGACCCGCGCCGCCCGAAAACACCGGGCTTTGCAAAGGGGAAGGTTGTGATGATCGTCGACGCCTCGCCGGTCTTGGACCCGTAATAGAGATGATAGACCGGCAGCACGCCATCAAACAAAACCGTGCGCTTGATCGAATAAAGGCCCAACGTCTTGGTGTAGAATTCGTAATCTTCCTGCACACCATGGGTGCAAAGCGTCAAATGGTGATAACCGCTGATCCGTGACATGATGTCTCCTCTCTGATGGTTTTGCCTGTGGGCGCGCTGGATGCAGCACAACTGGACATCCTTGCAATAACCGGCCTCCCGTCCGGTCACGCTGACGCGCCCCTCCTCCTTCTTGATTGGAGATTAGGAAAGTGCATCATGTAAGAGTATTAAATTTGGCGCATTCAACATGACAAATTGCTATGAAGATTGACGAGAAACATCTGGCCCAACTGGCCGCCGTGGTCGAGGCAGGCGGCGTCACCGAAGGCGCACACCTGCTGGGCATGACCCAGCCTGCCGTATCGCGCACCCTGTCGAGCCTTGAAAAACGGCTGGGTGAAAAGCTGTTCATGCCAGGGCGCAGGCCCTTGGTGCCCACGATCATCGGGCGGCAACTGGCGGCACATGGCAAAGTCATTCTGGACGCTGGCAAAAAAGCATCCGACGCCGTGCGCAGCTTTCAGGCAGGGTCCGCGGGCACCGTGCGGATCGGCGGTGTGCCATTCTTTATGGATGCGTTCATTTCCCAGATGCTGGGGCAGTTTCAGGTCAGCCAGCCCGACATCTCGATCGACCAATCCTATGGCAATTTGCCGGAATTGCAGGCGGGGCTGCGGTCAGGCCAGTTGGATATGGCGATTTGTCCGTTGGGGGTAGTGGAACCGGGGTCTGAACTGGCCTTTACCGAAATCCTGCCTGGCCGCAACGTGATCGCGGCCCGCGCACGGCATCCGTTGTTTCGCAAAAAATCCATCACATCGCATGACCTGCTGCATTATCCATGGATCGCCCCGCTGCCCGGTTCCCCGTTGCTGGCCGATCTGCATGCGATCTTGTTGTCGATCGGGGTGAGCGAATTCAACGTGCGGTATACGGGCGGATCACTGCTCAGCGTGCTGAACTATCTGCACGAAACCGACGCGCTGACGGTGCTGCCGCAAAGCGTGCTGTTCGCCTTCCGGCAAGACGGACGGTTCAAGACGCTGCCCATCAAGATCCCCCAGCCGCAGCGGTCTTTGGGCATCCTTGCGCTAAAAGACGCCCCGAAACTGCCCGCCAGCGAGAAGCTGACAAAATTCATCATCACCCGCTTCGACGAATTGCGCGGCGTGATCCTGCGCCATGAAAACGCGGTGATCTGGGGGACGTGATGAAGCTCAAACTCTGGAGAACAAAAACTTTTGCTTATCGAAAGAAAGGTCCAGCTGCTTGGCAGTTTTCGTCAAACTATGCGTCAATGCGTCCCGACGAATACGAGGGAAATATGTGCGTACCGGGATAAGATGGATGTCGCCAATACCATCAACGCAAATGAACTTCTCTTTACCTCCACGCTTTCCCAGAACAATATTGTTGCCAGTCAAGTCATGCATCGGGATGTTCCATGCCAAAAGCAATTGCACAAGATCATTCAGTAATGCAAGTCTACCATCGGTCAACCCGCCACCTTGATGAAGCGCCGTCAGTGTCGGGCCAACCATGTTTCCATCTAAAGATACCTTTTCGACAATCTGAACAATACCAATGTTGGAATGCGCAAATCCGTATAACTTGCTCACAGGGGCATCTTCGAAATCACTGCTTCTCTTAACACATGCATGAACGTAGCCTCGATACTCTTTCTTAAGCATATGATCTATTAAAGTTGGAAATCGCTTTAACAAAAATCCTTTTAAATCCGATTTCAACTCCAATTCACTCAAGGGTCGTTGTTTCTTGAAAACAAATTTTTCATAGTGTCGATTTATATATACTTTTCGTTTGCCGCCAGCGCCAACAAGGTCATCGTCAGTGAATATTAGGTCAGTGAAATCAAAACTCATTGCAATGATGCTCTTTCAAACGCGAGACGCTGCCGATCAAGGCAAGCACGACAAGCGCTTTTGACAGAAATGTAAATATTTTGCAACGAAAGAAACCTTGCAAAACCTGAACGCGCTGTCACAACGGGCCGCGCAGATGCGCAGCCCAAACCTGTCAGGTCCAAGATGAACACCACCCTCCAAGCCGCGCTTTGGATGATCGGCGCGATCATTGCCTTTACCACCATGGCCATCGGCGGG
>PUNR01000130.1 GCA_003551805.1 Loktanella sp. | reverse complement strand
CGGCGTGACCGAGGCGAAATGGCCGATGCTTTTGGGCCCTGTCGTGCTAGCCGTTCTGGGTGCGCTGTTCGGCCTGTTCCCGCTTTGGCTGCAAACCAGCCTGATCCATCCGACCGTGGATTCGATCCTTGGAACCACCGCAGATGCCAAAACCCTGCAACTATGGGCCGGTTTCAACCTGCCACTGGTGCTAAGCGTCGCGACTTTTGCACTGGGCTTCGTGATCTATGCGTTCAGCACACAATTGCGCGCCAAGCTGGTCGGGATCATCGACAATGGCCCCAACTTCGACCGCGGCTGGGACAAATTGCTTGCCGCCGTGCTGTCTGGCGCAAAGTGGCAAACCCGTGTGATCCAGACCGGTCAACTGCGGTTCTACATCATGATCACATTCCTGACCGCACTTGTCGCGATGGCGGTGACATTGGTGGTCAAGCAAGCTTTTGTTCTGCCCATCGCCTGGAACGGCGTGACGCTGACCGACTGGCTGGTCTTTGGTCTGGTACTGGTTGGCACAGGCCTTGCGATCTGGACGCAATCGCGCATCACCGCCATTGCAGGGCTGGGTGTGGTCGGGATCGGGATTGCGATGATCTTTATCCTGTATTCCGCGCCCGATGTCGCCATCACACAATTGCTGGTAGAACCACTAATCGTTGTGCTGTTCGCCGCCGCTGCATTGCGCCTGCCAAGCCTTGGCGCAGAGCCTTTGAAAAAGCGCTGGGGTGATGCGGCTATCGCGATTGGCATGGGTGTCACGGTCACGATGATCTTGCTTATGGCCACAACCGGCCCGATTGACCGTAGCCTAAGCGACTTCTTCGAGGCTGCCAGCTATCCAGAGGCGTTTGGCCAGAACATCGTCAACGTCGTGCTGGTCGATTTCCGGGCGCTGGATACATTCGGTGAGATCGCGGTCGTGCTGGTCGCAGCCATTGGTATTTTCGCGCTGCTGCGCAGCAAACCCGAGAAGGACGAGGCATGAAATCCATCATTCTGATCGCCGGCTCGCGGCTGCTGGTCGCGCTGCTGACCGTGTTTTCCGTTTACATGCTGTTGCGCGGCCATAACCAGCCGGGTGGCGGGTTTATCGGCGGGCTGGTGGCTGCTGTCGGTTTCGTCATTTTCGCCATTGCCTGCGGCACCGAAGATGCGCGCAAAGCCCTGCGGTTCCGGCCTACGGATATTGCCGCGGTGGGACTAGGTATGGCGCTATTTGCGGGCATCATGGCTGCGATCTGGTCGGATGCGTTCTTTACCGGTCAGTGGCTATTCATCAACGCTACCCCTGAAGACAAGGGTATCCCGTTGTCCAGCGTGCTGATCTTTGACGTGGGTGTGTTTCTGGTCGTTCTGGGTTCGGTTCTGGCCATCGTTTTCGCGCTGGAGGAAGAAGTCTGATGGAACAGCTGATGTCTATCCTGATCGGAATTCTGGTCGCGGGATCGGTTTATCTGATGCTGGCACGGTCGTTGATGCGGTTTTTGTTCGGGCTGATCCTGCTGTCAAACGCGGCAAACCTAGCGATCTTTGTTTCGGGCCGCATGACATCTGGGGCACCGCCTTTGGTGCCTGACGGGTTGGATACGCCTGTGGGCGTCGTGGCCAATGCGCTTCCGCAGGCGCTGGTCCTGACCGCAATCGTGATCGGCTTTGGTCTGTTTGCGTTTGCATTGATTTTGGCTGTGCGCGCCTATCGCAGCCTTGGCACTTTGAATACCGACGAAATGCGCGTCGCTGAACCGAAAGAACAGGGATGAGCTGGTACCTATCGCTTCCTTTGATCCTGCCATTTGTGACAGCGATCATTTGCTACCTCTTGCGTGAACGTGCGATTGGCGCGTGGATTTCCGTGGCCGGTTCTGCTGTGGGTCTGGTCGCCGCTGTTGCACTGATGGCGCTGGTGCTGGATCACGGCGTAGTTGCCGGACAGATGGGCAATTGGCCCGCCCCGTTCGGGATCACGCTGGTGGCTGACCTGTTGTCCGCCGTCATGGTGCTGATTACCGCGATCACGGCACTGGCTGTCGCGATATATGCGCTGTCGGATGTCGATGCGCGCCACGGGCGGTTTGGCTATCATGCGTTGTTCCAGATCCTGATTGCCGGTGTGACCGGCGCCTTCCTGACGGGCGATTTGTTCAACCTTTACGTCTGGTTCGAGGTGATGCTGATCGCGTCCTTTGGCCTGCTGGTCCTGAACGGCGGCAAAGAACAGATCGACGGCGGCGTGAAATATGTCGTGCTGAACCTTGTATCCACTATCATTTTCCTGATGGGGATCGGGCTTTTGTATGGCCAGACCGGCACGCTGAACTTTGCAGATCTGGCGATCAAAGTACGCGAGGTTGAAAATCAGGCGCTGCTGACTGTCATCGCGATGATGTTCATGGTGGCCTTCGGGGTCAAGGCGGCGGCTTTCCCGGTGTTTTTCTGGCTCCCTGCCGCCTATCACACGCCCAGCTTTTCGGTATCAGCGGTCTTTGCAGGGCTTTTGACCAAGGTCGGTGTCTATGCATTGATGCGGATGTTCACTTTGGTTTTTGACCATGACATCGGGTATACGCATACGATCCTGTTGTGGGTGGCCTGTTTGACCATGGTAACGGGCGTGTTGGGCGCTGCAGCGCAATCGGACTTCCGCAAGATCCTGTCGTTCCACATCATCAGCCAGATTGGTTACATGATCCTTGGTCTGGCGATCTATACACCCTTGGCGCTGGTCGGTGCCGTGTTCTATCTGGTCCACCACATCATCGTTAAGGCGAACCTGTTCCTGATCGCAGGTATCAGCCAGCGGCTGACGGGCGGGTCGGATGTTTACAAAATCGGCGGCCTGTATAAGGCAAGCCCGTTCCTTGCCGTTCTGTTCCTGATCCCCGCTTTTTCGCTGGCCGGTTTCCCGCCATTGTCGGGGTTCTGGGCGAAATACGTGATCGTCAAGGCGTCGCTGGACGAAGGTTTGTGGGTCGTCGCATTCATCGCGCTGGCTGTGGGTCTGATGACGATCTATTCGATGACCAAAATCTGGGCAGAAGCATTCTGGAAGCCGCATCCAGACGGGATCGAACCGAAACTGGCCACCCTGCCCGGTCGCGCGGCTTTGCTGGTGCCGGTGATCTTTCTGGCGGTGCTGACAATGGTGATCGGTCTGATGCCCGACCCATTTGTCGAATTTGCCACACGGGCATCGGTCCAATTGCTGGATTCAACCGCCTATATCACGGCAGTGTTGGGCGAGGATGCGATTGCAGCGCCTGTGCCTGATCTTGACGACCTGCCGACGACCGAAATTCTGGAGGTTGAGCAATGAACATGTTTATCCTCAACATTGCGCTGGCAATCATCTGGGCGGCCCTTTGGGGCAGCCCGACCTTGCTGATGGTCGCAACGGGGTATGTGTTGGGCTTTATGACGCTGTGGTTCGCCGCACCAGTCTTCGGGCTGAACAACGCTTACTTTTTGCGGTCGTGGCGTATTTTGCGGCTGATCATGTTTTTCCTGTATGAACTGGTCATGTCCAGCCTGCGCGTCGCCTATGACGTGCTGACGCCGAATGATTACAGCACACCGGCAATTCTGGACATGCCGCTGGATGTGAACAGCGACTTCGAGATTTTGTTGGTCACCAACCTGATTTCGATCACGCCCGGCACGCTGAGCCTTGATGTGTCGGATGACCGCAAGACACTGACGTTTCATGCCATGTATGCCGAAGATCCGGACGCCGTGATTGCCGAATTGAAGAACGGCATGGAACGCCTTGTCAGAGAGGTATTTGAATAATGACTGCCGCAGGTTTTCTGGACATTGCCGTCTATATATCCGTCGCCGCAATCGGGTTGTCGCTTTTGATTGCCTTTGTACGCATGGTGCTTGGGCCGACCCTGTCGGACCGTGTTGTCGCACTCGATATGATGACCACGCTTATCATTGCGTTTTGCGGTGTCGTCGCCGTGCTGACCGCCGTCAGCGCATTTCTGGACGTTGCCATCGTGCTGGCACTGGTCGGCTTCCTCGCGACCGTCGCTTTGGCGCGCTATGTGGAACGTCGCGACCCAACGAACAAGGCGCATGCAGATGATTGAGATTTTGGTCGGTATTTTCCTGCTGATCGGCAGCTTCTTCGCATTGGTTGCGGCGATTGGCATTTTCCGTCTACCGGATGTTTTGATGCGGATGCATGCCTCGACAAAGGCGGGGACGTTGGGCAGCAGTTTGATCCTGCTGGGCTGCGCTATCTTCTTTTCCGATGGCGCGATCACGACCCGCGTGATTGCGACAATCGTATTCCTGATGCTGACAGCCCCAATCGCGGCCCACATGATCGGGCGGGCGGCGGCGCGAAACTACGACCGCCCCGACAAACCCAAAAATTGACGCGCATCATTCGTTCGGTGCGTCTTTCGCCAGCGTTGATTTGTTTTCGTCGCGGTGCGACTTTGGATCTTCGAGCCGGTTCAGGGTTGCCCTGCGGCTGATAAGCGCGAAGGCGATGACCGCAGCGAATGTGAATAGCGACAATAGTGCCAGAAAAAAGCCACTTGGCATGTTGATACTCCTTTTCATTTGTTCAGGTGGGTCAACTGGCCGGTGGCATATTCGTTCCCGATTTATTCTTCACAAAACGGGGAACCAATTCACAGATCGGACGTTTTACATACAGATGTAGCTAACCCGGCCATGGCCGGTGTATTTTTTTTGAACGGAGGCCAAGCATGAGCCATTCAGACAATCACGACCTAGACCGCCAAGCGAAACGCCACAAAGGGCCGCTTATCGGGATCAGCGCAGGTCTTATCTTTGCGGCAGTTTTGTTGTTCTGGTGGCTTGGCTCGGAAGCGGCCGATGCGCCCGGCCCGACCGACGCAACGGACCCCGCGCCGCAAAGTCAGGACATTGCCCCTGATCAGGCATCGCCTGCACCGCAGGATGTCACAGTCGAAGATTGATCGACCAACACAACCCAGTTTTCAAGGCCGCGTGACGCATGTCACGCGGCCTTTTTGTTGCATTTTGCCCCCCTGCTCTCGCTGACGTGATCAGCGCGATGCAGTCGCGTCGTGACTTTGTGATGCCAGCCT
>PUNR01000415.1 GCA_003551805.1 Loktanella sp. | reverse complement strand
GCCAGCACCACCATGATCGGGCCAATCGCCGGTTCGCCAAGAAGCAGAACCAGCATCGGAATACCCAGAAAGCCGACATTGCCGATCACCGCGCATTGCGCCTCTACTGCGGCTTCGGTCATCGGGCGCTTGCGGCGCAGCGCGACCAGCGTGGCCAGCACATAGACCACCGATGTGCCCGCCAGATAGGCAAAGACGAATTGCCAATCGAGGATTTCATCAAGCGACAGATTTGCCGAAAACCGGAACAGCATCGCCGACAGGGCAAAATAGAAGACGAATTTGGTCAGATAGGCGGTGGCTTCAGCCGAAAAAAACTTGGTCCGGCCAGAGCCGTAACCGAGGGCGATCAGCATAAAAAACGGCAGTGTTTTAAGAAATATGTCCCACATACCGCTAGTCAAAAGTCCGGCTTGCGCGGGCCAGCAACATAAAGGCGCGTGCGGTGCGCGTCTCAGCCAAGGCGCGCAGGTCTGCATCGGTCGCGTTTTGTTCGAATGTGACAAGGATCAGATCGAAACGGCGCAGGAAATGATGCACAGCGTCGCGGAATACGGCGTCTTCGCGCATCCGGGCTGTGACCACGGACAGGCCAGCCTCGTCACGCACGGCACCAACGGCGGCAACACCCTGCCCGCGTTCACCCTTGGCAAAGCGGCGCCACAGATCGGCAGAGGCAGGATCAGGCCGCAGATCGTCCATATAAATGCCGTCTTGGGACAACAGCGTCAGGACATCCTGACTGGCCTGCACCAGATGACGCGCGGTCCTGTCGCGCAAGGCGCGGCGCAGGGCGGCGAAACCTGCGGTGTCATCTTCGTTGTCTGGAAAATTCAGCGCGCGGATCAGGTCGGGGTGTTCCAGCGGCGGGCTGTCATCCTCTGGCCCAGCGGCAAAGGCCAGCGCGGGTTGTTCGACGGGCAACGGTGTGGCGGTGCGTGCTGCGACAGGGCGCGCAGGCACACGTTGCGACGCAAAAGGCGCTGCTGCAGCTGTCACAGGGCGCTGCACTGGCGCGGCAGGCGTCGCCTGTCCCGCAGTGACGGGTTGGCGCATGGCAGCAAGCGCTTTGTGCAGGTGCCGGACCTCGGCCTGCAAACCTTGGACAATGCGTGCCATAAACAACGCGATCCCGACCATAGCCACCGGCACAAACATCGTCAGCAGCATCACGACAACACGCAAACCGCCAATCGCCACCTCACCCGGCATCAACCAGAATGCGACCGCCACCCCGACAACCCATAGGGCGCAGAGCGCGATAGCAGCGGTTTCGGCCTGTGTCGGACCCTGCGGCTGGTCGTTGATCGGACCTTGCGCCATGTAGGATACGCTTTCTATTTAAAGGTGATCTTCAAAATCTCATAGCTGCGCGCACCGCCGGGGGTGGTCACTTCGATGCTGTCGCCTTCGTCCTTGCCGATCAATGCGCGCGACAGGGGTGACTTCAGATTGAGTTTACCTTTTTCGATGTCAGCCTCGTATTCGCCAACAATCTGATAGGTCTTTTCCTCATCGGTATCTTCATCAACCAGCAAAACGGTCGCACCGAATTTCACCGATCCGGACAATTTGGATGGGTCAATCACCTCGGCCAGCGAAATAACGCCTTCAAGCTCTTTCACACGGCCTTCGATAAAGGACTGTTTTTCCTTGGCGGAATGGTATTCCGCGTTCTCGGACAGATCACCATGTTCACGCGCCTCGGAAATCGCGCGAATGATCGCGGGACGTTCCACGCTTTTCAGATGCTTGAGTTCTGCATCCAGTTTGTCAAAACCCGCGCGGGTCAGTGGGATCTTATCCATCTTGCAAGCCCTCCGGGCCAAAATTATCCGTTCGACGTTCATAGCCTATCTGGGCAAGGCAAAGTCAAGACCTGCCGCGCCTTCATGTCGCGGTGCCACTTTTTGACGCCGTGTCTTGATTGCCCCGCTATCACGCATCAGGTAACGCTAGACGCGACCGAATAAAAGGGGGACCCTGCCCCGATCAACAAAGGATGTGCCGATGACTCAGATTGAACGCGAAGCGATGGAATATGATGTGGTGATCGTGGGGGCAGGCCCGGCAGGGCTGTCAGCTGCGATCCGGCTGAAACAGCTTGACGCGGATCTGAGTGTCGTTGTGTTGGAAAAAGGGTCAGAGGTCGGCGCGCATATCCTGTCTGGTGCGGTGCTGGACCCCGTGGGCCTGAACAAACTGATGCCCGACTGGAAAGAAAAAGGCGCACCGCTGAACGTGCCCGTGACGCATGACAATTTCTACATGCTGGGTGAGGCAGGGCAAATCCGCATCCCGAATTTCGTCATGCCACCGCTGATGAACAACCACGGCAATTACATCGTATCGATGGGCAACGTCTGCCGCTGGATGGCAGAACAGGCCGAGGAAATGGGCGTCGAAATCTTCCCCGGCATGTCCTGTTCCGAAGTCGTCTATGGCGACAACGGTGAAGTCAAAGGCGTCGTTGCAGGTGAATTCGGCAAGAACCCCGATGGCACCCCCGGTGACAGCTATGAACCCGGCATGGAACTTCACGGCAAATACGTTTTTCTGGGCGAAGGTGTGCGCGGTTCACTGTCCAAGCAGGTCATCGCGAAATATGCGCTGGATGCGAAATCCGATGTGCAGAAATACGGCCTCGGGATGAAGGAAATCTGGGAGATCGACCCCGAAAAGCACCGCGAAGGCACTGTCACCCACACGATGGGCTGGCCGCTGGACAGCAATGCAGGCGGCGGGTCGTTCATCTATCACCTTGATAACAATCAGGTCTATGTCGGCTTTGTGGTCCATTTGAACTACAAGAACCCGCATGTGTTTCCTTACATGGAATTTCAGCGGTTCAAGCATCATCCGATGGTCGCCGAACTGCTGAAAGGCGGCAAGCGCGTGGCATATGGCGCGCGTGCGATCACCGAAGGCGGCTTTCAGTCGATGCCGCAACTGGCCTTTCCGGGGGGCGCGCTGCTGGGCTGTGCGGCGGGCATGGTCAACGTGCCGCGTATCAAGGGCAACCACAACGCCATGCTGTCCGGCATTGCCGCGGCAGAGGCTGCAGTGACCGCAATCAAGGCAGGCCGCAGCGGTGACGAACTGGCCGATTACAACAACGAAGTCCGCAAAGGCGAGATTGGCCGCGACCTGAAAAAGGTTCGTAATGTCAAACCGTTGTGGTCCAAATACGGTCTTCTGACCTCGCTCGGGATT
Source organism: Loktanella sp. (assembly GCA_003551805.1). Classification (GTDB taxonomy): domain Bacteria; phylum Pseudomonadota; class Alphaproteobacteria; order Rhodobacterales; family Rhodobacteraceae; genus Yoonia. Next base: position 16,905 of record PUNR01000415.1, on the reverse strand, counting down.
GGCGGGGCCGATATGTGGATGAACACGATCGGTCTGGGCGTGCTTGGTACGCTCAAGCATGGCAAATCCGATGCTTTGGCGACAGAACCTGCTGATAAGCACAAACCGATCGTTTATCCCAAGCCCGACGGGAAACTATCGTTTGACCGGCTGACCAATGTCGCCTTCAGCTTTACCAATCACGAAGAAAACCAGCCTGCGCATCTCAAGCTGATTGACCCCGATATCCCGGTGAACGTGAACCTGCCAAAATATGCTGGCCCTTCGGCACGGTATTGTCCGGCGGGGGTCTATGAATTCGTCGGCACAGGCGATGACACGCGCTTCCAGATCAATTTCCAGAACTGCGTGCATTGCAAGACCTGCGATATCAAAGATCCCAGCCAGAACATCGTCTGGACGGTACCGCAAGGTGGCGACGGGCCGAATTACCCCAACATGTAAGGGCGCAACAATGCGCCCAAACGGCTGATGCCAGCGTCAATTGTCGCCTCATCCGCCAGTGAAAAACTCAGACGGATCGTGTTACCGCCCGATCCGTCCGCATGAAACGCGCGCCCCGGCACAAAGGCAACCCGTGCGCTTTGCAACGATTTCGCCAGCAATTCCGCGCCGTCGATATGGGCAGGCAGTGTGATCCAGACGAACATGCCGCCTTCAGGCTTGGTCCAAGTCACACCCGCAGGCATATGTTCGGCCAGCCGCGCCAGCATATGATCGCGCCGCGCGCGGTAGGTCTGGCGCAGGTTCGCGACATGGCTGTCAAACACCGTTTCCGCCACCCGCGCGATAGCCATCTGGTTGATCGTCGATGAATGCAGGTCAGCGGCCTGTTTCATCAGCACCAACTGGCTGATGACAGGTTTCGCCGCTACAACCCAGCCAACCCGCAGACCGGGTGCCAGCGTCTTGGAAAAACTGCCGCAATAAATCGTCCGGCAGGCGTCAATATCGCCCTTGGCCGCAATTTCCAGCGCAAGGATCGGGGGAATTGAATCGCCATCATAACGCAGCGCCTGATAGGCCGCGTCTTCGATCACGGCGATATCCAGCGCATCTGCCAGCGCCAGCACGTTGTCTCGTCCTGCACGGTCGATGGTTTCGCCTGTCGGATTGGCGAAATCGACGGACATATAGGCGAATTTCACCGCCCCACCCTTGTCCGCCGCCGCCTGCGCATAATCGGCGGGCGCGCGGTTACCGTGGGTGTGCAGGCGGTCGTAATGCGGTTCATAGGCGTTGAACGCACCCAAGGCCCCCAGATAGGTCGGCCAGCCGACCAACGCCGTATCTCCCGGCGACAGGAACAGCTTACCCAGATAATCCAGCCCCTGCTGCGACCCCGATGTGATCAGAATGTTGTCGATCCCGCAGGGCACGCCCAACCCCGCCATATGATCCGCCAGCCAGCGGCGCAGCGGCGCGTAGCCTTCGCTGACCGAATATTGCAGCGCATCCTTGTGATCGTCCGAGCTGAAGATATCCGCATAGGCCTGCTGGAATGCCTGTGTCGGAAACAGCTTAGGGTCGGGGATGCCGCCTGCGAATGAAATGATATCCGGCTGATCCAGCAATTTCAGCAATTCGCGGATTTCGGATGCTTTCATCCGCGCGATCCGTGTCGCGAAAACCTGATCCCATTTCACGCAGCAATCCTCCCCTTCTGGTGAGGGGGAGGATTGCGGGGATTTTATTCTATGTCAACAATGCTGACATATATTAGTTGCCACTCATCCGTGTCGGGCCAAGCGCGTTCAGACCTTTCAGAATATCAATCGCATAGGCCAGCTGGTAATCATCTTCGCGCAATTGCGCGGCGGCCTCGGCGCGGGCGCGGTCTTCTTCGATCTGGCGGGTCTCATCTTCGGACAACCCGCTGTTCAGCGCGCCGCGCAGATCAGCCTCTGACCGGACCAATGGCGATGTTTCGTCGTCATCCTCGGTCACAGAGGCGCGGCGGGGCTGCTCGACGATGATGTCCGGCGAAATGCCCAAGGCCTGAATGGACCGGCCCGATGGCGTGTAATAGCGCGACGTCGTCAGGCGCATCGCCCCTTCCCCGCGCAATGGCACGACGGTCTGGACCGACCCTTTGCCGAAAGAATTGGTGCCAATAACAATCGCGCGGCGGTGATCCTGCAAGGCACCTGCGACAATTTCCGACGCAGAGGCAGACCCGCCATTGATCAGCACAACGATCGGCTTGCCTTCAGCCAGATCACCGGGAGTGGCGTTGAACCGTTCGCCATTGGCAGGGTCGCGGCCCCGGGTCGAGGTGATCTCGCCCCCTTCCAGAAACGCATCGCTCACCATGATCGCCTGATTCAGCAGGCCACCGGGGTTGTTGCGCATGTCCAGCACGATCCCGTCGATATTGTCGATCCCGCCAGCCTCGGCGATTTGTTCGGCCATGCCATCGCGCAGGTTGGGGAAAGTCTGTTCGTTGAATGTCGATATCCGCAGCACCACGGCATTGCCTTCGGTACGTGTGCGCACAGCGGTCAGGCGAATCGTATCGCGGATGATGGACACATCGAACGGTTCGACCTCGCCTTCGCGCACAACAGTAATCACGATCTCGGATCCGACAGGCCCGCGCATCAGGTTCACGGCATCATCCAGCGTCAGCCCCATCACGCTTTCGCCATCGACAGCCGTGATAAAATCACCCGACATGATGCCTGCGTCGTCGGCAGGGGTGCCATCCATCGGGGATACGACTTTCACCCAACCGTCTTCTTGCGTGACTTCAATCCCCAGACCACCAAATTCGCCAGAGGTTTGCACTCGCATCGCAGCAGTGGCTTCGGCAGACAGATAGCTGGAATGGGGGTCAAGCGATGTCAGCATACCGTTGATCGCAGCCTCGATCAGCGCCTTGTCATCGACCTCTTCGACATATCCTGCACGGATGCGTTCAAAGATATCGCCGAACAGGTCAAGCTGTTCGTAAACGCTGGCAGACCGCTGGTCCTGCGCCAAAAGAGGGCCTGCCACCTGGCTTGTTACCATCAACCCCAGCACGGCACCGCCTGTCACGGCCATCATCAGCTTTTTCATCGCTCTTCCCAATCTATTCCAGCGCAAACCAAGCATCCACGTTAACCGGACCTTGCCCGCCTCTGACTTCAAGATAAAGGGGTTGCGCGTCTTGACCCGCGCCAATCCCTGTATTGGCAATCAAATTAGCGTCATCCATGCCGACATCCCCCCCCATGAGACCAAGTGGCGCACCCACATCAATGATCTCGCCGGTGGTGCCAAAGGTTTCAGCCATACCGGCGATGACGAACAGGACTTCTTCGGCGGGTTCCAAAATAATAACATTCCCGTAATCCAGCAACGGCCCTTTATACAGGATCGTCGCCCGCACCGGTGACGTGACAATGGCACGGGGTGCCGCGGCAATCGTGATACCGGGCCGTCCGGGGCCACCAGTGGAAATAAAGCCTGACACCGGCAACGGCAGGTTCGCCGCCGCCTGCAGTGTCGAATCCTCTGGCGCGCCTGTGCCGGCCAACTGGTTGGCCAGCGCTGCCAGCGTCTCGGCGGCTTCGACGCGCGCTGCTGTCTGTTCGGGGTCTTCGACAAAGCGGCGCGGCACATCCTGACGTTCGGAAATCGCCCGCCCCAAGGCGGCCCGCGCGGTCTGGGCGTAATCCAGCCCGCCGCGCAACAGATCATTGGCCGCGATGCGCTGGTCACGGCTGGTGCGTACAGCGGCCAGTTCCTGCTGCAACGCCGCCGACTGCGCGGCCAAAGCAGGCGTCAGATCAGCAATCATCATGCCCGCACGCAACGCCCCCACCGGACCTTCGGGATTGGCCAACATCACCGGTTGCGGGCTTTGCCCGATACTGGCCAGCACCATCAGGAAATCGGCAATCTCGGTCTGGCGTGCGGCCAAAGCAGCGGATAATTCTTCCTCGCGCGCAGTAATCTCGCGCAGGCTCTGGCGCATGGCGACAAGACCCGCCTCGTAGGCTTTCACCGTTTCGGTCAGCGCCGCCACCTGATCAGACGCACCTTCAGCGGCAGCCAGCTGTGCATTGGCCGCTAAAATCTGGGCCGCAGCATCATCCGGCCCTTGCTGCGCAAATGCAGGCAAGGCAAGAAATATCAGGGCAAAACAAAATCTCATCGGACAATCAACGTGCGGCCGGTCATTTCATCCGGCAGATCAAGCCCCATCAGGTCCAACACCGTCGGTGCCAGATCCGCCAGCCGCCCATCGCGCAGGCTGACACCATCTGGTCCCCCGACCAAAGCCACCGGCACCGGATTAAGCGTATGCGCCGTATGCGGGCCACCAGTGGCAGGGTCGATCATCATCTCGCAATTGCCGTGGTCTGCGGTGACAATCATCACACCGCCCGCAGCTTTCAGCGCCGCCAGCACAGCGCCAAGGCCGCGGTCCACCGCCTCGCAAGCCTTGATCGCAGCACCGATGTCGCCGGTATGCCCGACCATATCGGGATTGGCGTAATTGGTAACAATCAGATCATATCCCGCGCCAATGGCGGTCACGAATGCGGCAGTCACCTCTGCTGCGGACATTTCGGGCTGCAGGTCATAGGTCGCCACCTTGGGCGATTGTGGCATGTGGCGGTCCTCGCCGGGATAAGGCACCTCGACCCCGCCATTTAGAAAAAACGTCACATGCGGGTATTTTTCAGTCTCGGCCAGCCGGAACTGGCGCAAACCATGCTTGGCAACCCATGCACCCAATGTGTTCTGGATATCGCGTTTCGGAAAAACGATCTGGAACCAGTCATCATGGCGGTCCGAATAGGACACCATCCCCAGCAGCGCCGCCAGATTAGGCTTTTCGCGGGCGAAACCGTCAAACTCGGGATCAGCAATCGCCGCCAAAATCTCGCGCGCACGGTCGGACCGGAAATTCAGACAGAACAAGCCATCTTCGGGCGCCATGCCCGCATAATCGCCAATGACATGGGCAGGAATAAACTCGTCCGTCTGGCCCGCTGCCTGTGCCGCTGCGACAGCAGCCAATGGATCGGCAGCCGGCACACCCTGCCCCTGCACCATCGCGCGATACGCGGTTTGCACACGGTCCCAGCGATTATCACGGTCCATCGCGTAATACCGCCCGATCACGGTGGCAATCCGTACCTCTGGCGGCAATTTCGCCATCAGCTCGGCCATGAATTGCGCAGCCGACGATGGCGCCACATCGCGCCCGTCGGTAATGGCATGGACAACCACCGGCACACCGGCGTTTACCATCGCCTGCGCCGCAGCAACAATATGCGCCAGATGCCCATGCACGCCGCCGTCGGATACAACACCCATCAAATGGGCCGTCCCGCCAGAGCCGCGCAATGTCACGATAAAACTTGTTAAAGCCGTGCTGTCAAAAAACGATCCATCCTCGATCGCCAAGTCAATCTGCCCCAGATCCATCGCCACGACGCGACCTGCGCCGATGTTGGTATGACCAACCTCGGAATTGCCCATCTGACCGCTGGGCAGTCCGGCATCATTGCCATGCGTCAAAAGCTTTGCATGCGGGCCTTGCATGATGGCATCAAAATTGGGCGTCGCGGCCAACGCCGGCGCGTTGCCTGTCGGATCATCGCGCAGACCCCAACCGTCCAGAATACATAAAACAACCGGCTTTGATGCGGACATGGGACCTCCAAAAGCATTTGCCCGCGTTCTACCTTGGATTACAGGCGAGGCCAAGCAACCCCCGGCTTCTTATTTCTCGAAATACTCCCGCGCGGAGCGCATCAAAGTCTGTGATACGGCCCACCGGCAAGGATCGACGCCGCACGATATAACTGTTCAGCCAGCATCACCCGCACCAGCATATGCGGCCAGACCATCGCCCCGAAACTCAAGCTTGCATCCGCAGCCGCGCGCAGTTCAGGGTCAATCCCGTCCGCGCCACCGATCACAAAGGCAACATCCTGCCGACCCTGATCGCGCCATCCGCCCAACAGATCGGCAAATTGCGGCGATGACATTACCTTACCGCGTTCATCTAAGGTGCAGATCAGCGCGCCATCCGGCACCGCGCGGCGCAGCAATACAGCCTCTGCTGCCATGCCGCCGCCCTTTTTATCCTCGACCTCGATCATCTGCGCCGGACCAAGCGCCAACGCCCGGCCCGTGCGGTCAAACCGGGTCAGATAATCGTCGTACAGGTCACGCTCTGGGCCCTGCCGCAGCCGGCCCACCGCGCAAATCTGGACACGCATCAGCCGGCGGAAACTTTTCCGGGCTGCCACATTTTCTCGAGCTGATAAAACTCGCGCACTTCGGGCCGGAATATATGGACGATGACATCGCCGGTATCGACCAGCACCCAATCGCCGGTTTCCTTGCCTTCGGTTTTTGAGATCAGGCCGAATTCCTGTTTCAGCCGGTCCTGCAGCTTTTCTGCCATCGCACTGACCTGACGTGTCGAACGGCCGGATGCGATGACCATATAGTCACCCATTTCCGACTTACCGCGCAGATTGATCTGCACGATGTCTTCGCCTTTGTCATCATCAAGGGATTGCAGAACGGACGCCAGAATAGATTCGCTATTGGCGGTTTTCAGAGCCTGCATGGCATGGGCTCCGGTGTTGGCTGGTGTGCCAGCCGATATGGTAAGAGACAGTGCATTGTCCTCCTGAAAGGGCACCGACAAAGCCTCGGTGCGGGGCGTAGCGCTAAAATAGCAACCGCGCGGTCATTTTTCAACAAAATGACGCGCGAAAGCGCTCCAGTGGCGGATAGACGCGCGGATTGCAATGGCTGATTACGCCGTGGGGTCAATAAACGCCTTGCCGTCAGGCTGCGCCAACACCTGCGGCAGCTTGGTCATCGCTTCGGACAAGGGCACGATCCCCGCCACATCCGTCACCCAATCCGCCGTGACGAACCGTTCCTGTATCGTGGCAAATGCCTGCGGAATACGTGCAGGGTCTACTTCCTTCATCCAGCGGGTCAGCCAGAATCCTTCGATCTGTTTGCCCTGAAAGATTAGCTGTCCCATCTGTGCCAGCTTTGGCGCATCGGTGGACAGCTTGCCGTAATTGATCCAACGCGCGCCATTGGGCATCGCGAAAAACAGATCGGCAGTGAATTGATCGGCCACAGCATCCAGCAGGATGCGGGGTTTGTGGTTTTTGAACGCGGCGCGGGCCTGGTCCATCGGATCGCCTTCGCCTGTCACAATCACCTCTGCCGCGCCAAGGGTGCGCAGGGCGTCGGCCTGTTCGGCACGGCGCACCACGGCAATCGGTGCAATCTTGTGGTCGCGACCCAGTGCGATCAGCAATTTGCCCAGTTGCGATCCTGCGGCATTCAGCACGAAACTGTCCGCGCCGCTTTGCTGGACGATATCGAACATCGCAATCGCGGTCAGCGGGTTCACCAACTGGCCCGCCGCATCTACAGGCGACAAATCAGGGCGGCAAGGCACCAGCCCGCTTATATCGGTCATCGCATATTCGGCCCATGTGCCCGACGCGCTGGCAAAGAAACTGACGCGCTGCCCGACAAGCGGTGTATCACCGGCGACAACTTCGCCCACAGCCTCGAACCCTGCGGGGGTGCCGTTCACGCGGGGCTGGCCATATTCGCCCTTGATGAAATGGATGTCCGACGGATTAACAGCCGCCAGTTGCACCTTGATCACCGCCTGACCCGGACCCGGCGTCGGAACGGGAATATCGCGCAGGGCGACGAAAGGGGCCAGATCGTCAACATTGGGGCCGGTCTGGGTGTTGGCATAGCCGTCGTGCAACTGGACAAGGGCACGCATTTGGTTGGGTAGTGTCATAAGTCAAAGCTCGCAAATACAGGGGCGTGGTCGCTGGGTTTTTCCCAGCCACGCACATGACGCAACACACGCGAACCGTGGGCTGCCCCACTGATGTCGGGTGTCGCCCACACATGATCAAGCCTGCGACCCTTATCAGCCGCATCCCAATCCGGTGATCGGTAAGACCACCAGCTGTAAAGATTGCCCTGCGGGATATCCTGTCGCGTTACGTCAACCCAAGCCCCCGCATCCATCACCTGCCCGAAATGGTCCACCTCTACAGGGGTATGGCTGACGACCTTCAGCAGGGCCTTGTGGTTCCAGACGTCATCTTCACGCGGGGCGATATTCAGATCACCGACAAGGATGGATTTCTTAGGGCGCAGCGCATGATACGCATCGCGCATATCGGTCAGATAATCCAGCTTGTTGCCGAATTTGGCGTTCACCTCGCGGTCGGCGACATCACCGCCTGCGGGGACATAATGGTTGTGGATCGTCACGCCGTTTTCCAGCTTGGCCGCGACATGGCGGGCATGGCCAAGACCTGCGTAATCTTCGGCACCAGCCTCTTGCAGCGGGATCTTCGAGATGATCGCAACGCCGTTATACCCCTTTTGCCCGCGTGCAACCATGTGGGTGTAGCCCAAGGCATGGAATTGCGCGACGGGGATCAGATCGACCGGGCTTTTGCATTCCTGCAGGCACAGCACGTCAGGGGATTCGTCGCGCAGCAATTGCAGCACCAGTTCTTCACGCAAACGGACAGAGTTGATGTTCCAGGTGGCAAGGGTAAAGGACATATCAGGCTTTCTTTTTGTAGCTCACAGAAGGGCGGCGGTGGGCGTGATGTGACCTGTCACGCGGCCATCCCAGTTCAAGACAGGCGGAGTCATCCGCGCTTTGGCGGCGGGATGGGCGGCGTTCAGCACACCCAGTTTGACAAGGATCGCGGCAATCGCCGCTTCGCTGGCGCGGGTCGCACCATCGGTGATTTTCAGCGCCACACCCAGCCGTTTTTCGGGGATGATCGCGATGAACACGCCTTCGGCACCGGTTTTCACGGCAACCTTGCCGTCCATCGCACGCATCAGATCAGTGCAGGCGCGACCCTCGCCTGCGACCAGTTCGGGAAAGGCCATCATCGCAGATGTCAGCTTTTGCGCCGCAGTGCTGCGGGTATCGGACCTGTCCTGCGCCGAGGCGAAAAACGCCATCGCGCGGGCAAGGCCGTGTACGGTGCAGGCGTGGTTGGGCGCGGTGCAACCGTCGATGCCGAAACCGGGGCTGGTTTCGTGGGTGACATCCTCGAACGCGTCTTTGCAGGCGATCTGCACGGGGTGGTCAATCTCGGTATAATCGGGGCCTGCGTGCAGATGTTTGGTCAGCGTCAGGAAACCTGCATGTTTACCCGAACAATTGTTGTGGATACGGCAAGGCTGCTGATGTGCGCGGATCATCGACAGATACAGATCCTTGTCGCGCGACGCCTGCGGACCGCAGCGGAAATCATCATCGCCAAGGCCCAGATCGGCCAGCCAGTCCCCCACCATCGACACATGCAACGGCGCACCTTCATGCGACGCGCAGGCAAGTGCCAGCTGTTCGGGCCGCAGGTTTGCGCCCGCCCCGCTTTCGACCAAAGGCAGGGCCTGGAGCATCTTGCAAGACGACCGCGGATAGATCACAGCCGCCGGATCGCCCCAGGCCTGCACAATCGCGCCATTGTGATCGCAGACCACGGCATGACCCTGATGGATGCTTTCGCACATGTCGCCGCGCCAGACTTCGACCAGATCAACGGGTTTTGTCATTTTTTCGCCTTCCTGGATTGATTATACTGCTGCAATACTCTGCCGAGTGTGTTTTTCGGGGGTTTCCCCGAGGTGCTTTTTTTTGATAGCTAAGACGTATCGAGTTAAGTTTGTTCCTGCCAGTCCAAAGGATGCCCCAGACGCATCCATGACACAAAGGAACACCCAGAGGCAAAGGCGGCTTGGAGGCTGTAAGATGATCCTGAAGACAATGAAAACCTGCGGATTTGTATCTGTGATGATGCTGGCAGGGGCTGCACATGCGCAGCAAAGCGAAAACCGCCTGGCGGCGCAGGACGATTGGGCGTTTTTCGCCGAAGAAAGCCCGCGTCAGTGCTGGGCCGTATCCGCCCCGGTCGAAACCATCAACACCCGTGACGGTGCTGCGGTCGATGTGCGGCGCGGCGATATCCAGCTGATGGTATTCTATCAGCCGGACAGCCAGATTTCCGGCCAGATCAACTTTGCCGGCGGGTACCCGTTTGCCGACGGGTCCGTGGTGACGATGAACATCGGCGGCACCAGTTTCGAGCTGTTCACAGCCGATGACCGTGCCTGGGCCGCATCGGCCGAAGACGACGCAAGAATCATCGCCGCAATGAAGCGCGGCGCGGATGCGACGCTGGTCGGCCGGTCCGGTCGCGGAACACAGACAAGTGACAAGTTCAGCCTGATCGGTTTCACCGCTGCTGTGGACCGTGCGGCAAGCGTTTGCTCTGGTTGATGTTTTTATAAAAAACATCATGCCTCCGGCGGGGATATTTGGGCTCTGACGATGGGGCTGGTTTTCTTGTGAAAGCCGGCCCAACGCCCTATATGGGCAGAGAATTTGATCGGAAAGACCTGCTATGGACGCCCAGACACCAATCACGCAAGACCTGCTGACCATCCCGCGCAAGATGCCGGAAGGTCTGCCGAACCTTGTGGGCATGACCCGCGACGTGATGCGCGACGCGCTGATTGCCGCCGGTACGCCGGAAAAGCAGGCCAAGATGCGGGTCGGCCAGATATGGCAATGGATCTACCATTGGGGCGTGCGCGATTTTGCGACGATGACAAATCTGGCCAAAGATTATCGCGCCATGCTGGCCGAGAATTTTGTCGTGGCCGTGCCAGAGGTTGTCACCCGTCAGGTCAGCGGCGACGGCACCCGCAAATATCTGGTGCGTATCGCCGGCGGGCACGAGGTCGAGGTGGTCTATATCCCTGAAACCGACCGTGGCACGCTTTGCATTTCGTCCCAGGTCGGTTGCACACTGACCTGTTCGTTCTGCCACACCGGCACGCAGAAACTGGTGCGCAACCTGACAGCCTCCGAAATCATCGGGCAGGTGATGGTTGCGCGCGACGATCTGGGCGAATGGCCGGTGCCCGGTGCGCCCAAGGATGAAACACGGCTTTTGTCCAATATCGTGCTGATGGGCATGGGCGAGCCTTTGTACAATTTTGAAAACGTCCGCGATGCGATGAAAATCGCGATGGACCCTGACGGCATTCAACTGTCGCGCCGCCGCATCACCCTGTCGACCAGCGGCGTTGTGCCGGAAATTGCCCGCACGGCGCAGGAAATTGGCTGCCAATTGGCGATTTCCTTTCATGCCACCACCGACGAGGTGCGCGACAAACTGGTCCCGATCAATAAGCGCTGGCCTTTGGCCGTGCTGCTGGACGCCTTGCGCAGCTATCCCAAAGTCAGCAATTCGGAACGTATCACTTTTGAATATGTGATGCTTGACGGGGTGAACGACACCGACGCTGACGCGCGCCGTCTGGTCAAGCTGATTGACGGCATCCCCGCCAAGATCAACCTGATCCCGTTCAATGAATGGCCCGGTGCGCCCTATAAACGGTCGTCGAACAACCGCATTCGCGCCTTTGCCGATATCATTTACAAAGCGGGCTATGCGTCCCCGATCCGCACCCCACGGGGCGAGGATATCATGGCCGCCTGTGGCCAGCTGAAATCAGCGACAGAGCGCGCGCGCAAATCCAAGGCACAGATCGCGCAGGACGCAGGGCTGTAATTTCTTTTTATGCCTAACCTTTTCTTCACCAATTCATGGTGAAAAGGGGGCATGAAACATATCACCCTTGGCCTTCCGCCCGAAATCATGGACGCCCTGCAACATCTGGGTGGCCGCGATGATGCTGAAATTCACAGAATTGTCTGTGACGCGCTTCGCAGCGATTTCAATCGCCGTACATTCAACGCGCGGCATCGCAAAAAACTTCCCCCGTCGCTGCCGGATCGCGACAGCGACGGGGTTGTGCAACTGGCCTAAACCAGCAGCGCGCGTGCCTCGTCGGGTGACAGGGCGGCTGGGCGGTCGCAGGTCGTTGTCAGGTCGATAAACCGTCGTTCCGCACCGGCGCGCAAAATGGCCGTCATCACATCAACCGCATGCACCGCCAGGGCGATGTTGCAGCGATGTGCGCGCCCTTCGGCAATGGCGGCGGCCATATCGGCAAGCCCGGCACACCGGTAATTGGCGCGGTCATCCTGATTGGCGATGCCGAACGGGTGGTCCCATTCCGGCATTGGTGTGATCGCAGCATCCTGCCCGCCGATTTCAACGGTGCCACCAAAGAAATTGGGGTCCGGTATGAACAATGACCCCGTTTCGCCGTAAAGTTCCATATTGGCATGCCGATGCGCCCAGATATCCCAACTGGTTCCCAGCGTCACTGTTGCGCCATTGGTAAATTCCAGCAGGGCATGGATATTGGTCGGGGTATCGACCGGCACCTTTTCACCCAGACGCGTACCATTGCCGATGGTCCGTTCCGCAAAGGTCGCTGTGGCCAAGGCGGCGACAGATTTCACCGGACCGATCAGCTGGATCAGGTTGGTGACGTAATAGGGGCCGATATCCAGCACAGGCCCGGCACCGGGCTGAAAGAAGAAGTCAGGGTTGGGGTGCCAAGCCTCCATTCCGTGCGACATGACGTGGCAGGTACCGCCGATAATCTGGCCCACATCGCCTGCATCGATCGCGGCACGGGCCTGTTGATGGGCACCACCTAGAAACGTGTCAGGTGCCGATCCTATCGCCAGATTCTTCGATGCGGCCAGATTGCGCAATTCCTCACCCTCGGCCAAGGTCAGGACCAAAGGTTTTTCGGAATAGGCGTGTTTGCCTGCCTCCAATATCTGCTTTGTCACCGCGAAATGCACTGCGGGGATAGTCAGGTTGACCACCACGTCAATGTCGGGGGCTTTCAGCAGGTCCGCCACAGTCTCGGCGCGGAGCCCGAATTCTGCTGCGCGAGCACGGGCCACGTCCATGTTGATGTCCGCCACCGCCACCAGACGCAACGCTTTGAACAAGGGCGCCAGTTTAAGATAGGATGTTGAAATATTGCCGCATCCGATGATGCCGACGCCAAGTTGTGTCATGGGTTTGTCCTTAGAATGATTGCACGGCAGCAAGGCTGCGGCGGGCAAAGCGGGCGTCATCGCTGGGGTTGTCATGTTCGACGACATAATGATCGACGCCAGCCTGTTGCAGGGCGGCATGGATCGCGGCCCAATCCTGAATGCCGTGGCCGACATCGGCCCAGCCATCCTCCTCCGTGGCGGTGCCGTCGGGGGCGATGTCCTTGACATGCACGGCGGTCAGGCGGCTTGCATATTTCTCGATCCATGCCACCGGATCATGGCCGGCGACGCGCACCCAGCCCAGATCAAGTTCCAGCATCAGGTCGGGCGATGCATCTGCGATCAGGTCCAGCGGCATGTCACCTTCGGGTGTCGCGTCAAGTTCAAAGGCGTGGTTGTGCCAGCCAAACACCAGCCCTGCGTCCTGCACAGGCTTGCCCGCAGCGGCAAGGCGCTGGCCAAAAGCGATCCAGCCTTGGGTATCCGTGGGCCGGTCCTCGGGGCCGATGTAGGGCACGATCACCTTTTCGATGCCCAGCTTTTTGGCAGTCGCAACAGCGCCAGCGGCGTCCTGTTCCAGCATATCCAGCGCAAAATGGCAGCTTGGCATGGCCAGATTGTTGGCTTCCAGACCGGATTTCAGGCTGTCCACATCGGCCAACAGGCCACCAAAACCTTCGACATTCTTATACCCAAGCTCTGACAACTTGCGCAAAGTGTCGCCCAAAGGTGGAAAGTTCCGCGAACAATAGAGTTGATAGGCGATACGTGGCATGATCATTTCCTTTTCTTGGTCAGGCATAGGTTGCGCTGTGCAGATCGCGCAGCGTGAAGGTCGGTGTGGCGTTGGCATCAGCAGGGGCAAAGCTGAGGCTACGCGCCTGCCCCGGCAGAAGATGAAAGGCATTGGCAGACCAGCGCCCCGGCACGTCAGCCTCTATCGCGACAAAAAGAGCCAGCGATTGCGCTGTCACCGTGACGGATAGACCGTCGACATGCAGCGACAGATTGGCAGGTCGCAGATCGTAGCTTTTGAACGGTTTGGGCGCGTGGATATCCGAACCGGTTGCGCCATCATCGCTTTTCCAGTGGAAGACGATCATTTCGTCATCGGCCAGATTACACAGCGGAATATCCATCATATCAACCGCATCAAAACCCAGCGTCAGACCCGCGATCCCCAATTCGCGTGCACTGCCGTCGGCGCGCACTGCTTGCGCAGTGACCTGCACCATATGGGCCTTGGGTCCGTCATTCACGCCGCGCAGCACGATCCGGTCGCCGACTGGCACGGCTGTCACCAGCACAGGCGCATAGAAATCGCGCGTCATGTGATGCAGCAGCTTCCAGTCGCCGCCATGATCCAGCGACGCCCATGAACAGACGGGCCATGTGTCGTTCAACTGCCAGACCAGCGTGCCCATGCAATGCGGTTTCAGGCTGCGCCAATGGGTGACAGCGGTCTTGATCGCCAAACCCTGCTGGATTTGCGACAGATAGACGAAATCGTCGAAATGCTTGGGCCAGCGGAAATAGCGGAACATGGTTTCCGCAATCCGCGCATTGCCGCCCTTGTTCTTTTGGTGGCTTTCCAGCACGGGGGCAGCGATGTTTCTGTCATCCTCGCCCGTAAAGCGGCGGATCGCGTTCATCGACGGGTAGCTTTGAAAGCCGAACTCGGAACAGAAGCGCGGGGCCACATCGCGGTAATGGTCAAAATCACGGCCTTCATGCCAGACCGACCAGAAATGCATATCGCCCGATCCGTCGTCATGCCATGCGTCGCCGAACGACATCAGGCCCGGCGACGGTGACGACGGCCACCAGATCGCGGCAGGGTCGGTTGCCTTCAACGCGGTTTCGATCGCGCGATTCAGCCGGTCATAATTCACCAGATAGCGGTCACGGTCCTTGCGGCTGACCTCGTACCAGTTCAGCGCGCCGATCAGTTCGTTGTCACCACACCAAATCGCCAGACAGGCGTGATGCTGGATGCGGGTCACGTTCTCGACGACCTCTGCCGTGACCTCGGCCAGAAAGTCGGGGGTCGAGGGGTAAAGATTGCACGCAAACATGAAATCCTGCCAGACCAGCAGGCCCAGTTCATCGCAGGCATCATAGAAACTGTCCCGCTCGTACCGGCCGCCGCCCCAGACGCGGATCATGTTCATGTTCGCATCGACCGCGGATTGCAGCAGGTCGCGGGTCTTGGGTTCACTGATCTGGCCCGCCAGCGCATCGGCGGGAATCCAGTTTGCACCTTTGCAGAATATATCCCGCCCGTTGACGCGGAATTTGAAACCAAGGCCAGCGGCATCGGGTGTCGTGACCAGCGCGATCTGACGCAACCCGATCCGGCGGTGGGCGGTGGCGTCACCTGCCGTGATCGTCAGATCATAAAGCGGTTGATCCCCCTGCCCTGCAGGCCACCAAAGGTCGGGGTTCTGGATGGTGATACGCAGCTTGGCAGTGCCGTTATCACATTGGACAGACATTGTTTGTCCCGCAATCGTCGCCGTCACATCGCCAGTGTGATGGGCGGTCGTGACCGTCACATCCAGCGTCACCCCATCATCGCCATGTGTCTGCGCGACCATCACACTGTCGATCCGCGCGGCATCCTTTGGCACCACCTGCATCGCGCCATAAATCCCGAACGGGGCCAGTGCAATGTTCCAGTCCCAACCAAAATCGCAGGCGGGTTTGCGCAGCATATTGCCATTGGGTATCGGGCAATTGTCGGGATGATGCGGCACGGTGAACGGCAAGGCCGCCTGCTTTTCGGCGCCCACCCTGACGGGGGAATGAAAGGTCACGCTGATCGTATTGCGCCCGATCTGTGCCACATCGGCCAAAGGCACGCGATAGCTGCGAAAAGCGTTTTCCGCCCGCAACACGACCTGATCATTCACCCGCACGGTGGCAACGCAATCGACCTCTGACAGCACCAGATCGACATCTGTGTCATCCAGATCAACGTCGCGCGTCGCGGTCCAGTCGCGCTCGCAAATCCAGCGCAGATCATATTCGTTGCGCCCGAAATACGGATCAGGGATCAGGCCCGCCGCATGTAGCGCAGAAATCCCGTCTGTTGGCATCTGCATCGCGCAGGTATGGGTGCCGCTGTCGTCAGACAGCGACCATTCCCCTGCAAGATCGTGTGACATTACAAGCGGTCCTCTGTCGCCTTGTCGAACAGCGACGCGCGCGACGGGTCGATCCCGATCGGCAGAACCTCGCCCGATTTGACACGCGCCTGTCCATCCATCCGGATGCGGAACGGATGCTGCCCCAGCTTGGCATAGATCAGCGTATCGGACCCCATCGGTTCCACCAGATCGACATCGACGTCGAATTGCAGCGGTGCCTTCTGCGCCAATTCGCCTGTCACGACATGTTCGGGCCGGATGCCGATCACCGCAGGGCGATCCGCCACCTGAGGCGACGTAAACTCATAGCCGGTCATCGGCATGACCATGTCATCGACTTTGAACTGACCACCTACCAATTCCCCATGCAGGAAATTCATCGACGGGCTGCCGATGAAATCCGCGACATACAGATTGCGGGGCCGGTTATAGATCTCGTCGGGGCTACCCAATTGCATGATCTTGCCGCCCTTCATCACGGCAATGCGGTCGGCCAGTGTCATTGCCTCGATCTGGTCGTGGGTGACGTAGATCATCGTGTTCTGGAGCTGGTTGTGCAGGCGTTTCAGTTCCACCCGCAGATCGACACGAAGCTTAGCGTCGAGGTTCGACAGGGGTTCGTCGAACAGGAACACATCGACATCCCGCACCAGCGCGCGACCAATGGCAACGCGCTGGCGCTGGCCACCGGACAAGGCACCGGGCTTGCGGTCCAAAAGCGGTTCAATCTGCAGGATCGACGCGGCACGGGCAACGCGCTGTTCGATCTCGGCCTTGGGCAGG
>PUNR01000201.1 GCA_003551805.1 Loktanella sp. | reverse complement strand
TCATTCAAAAACATGGCGGCAAAAATCACGACCAGCAGCGGCGCGGCATATCCGATGGCTGTCACCTCTGGCAAAGGCAGCAGGCCAAGTCCGGCAAAGCCCAGCCCCATCGCCGATGTCCCCACCAGACCACGCCAGAAATGGCCCATCGGGTTGCTGGTTTTCCAACCATGCCGCAATTCACCCCGCAACGCGAGCCAGCCAAAGATGATCGGCAGCGCAAAGAACGACCGAAAGAAAACCGCCTGTCCCGGTGGCACCGTGTCGGACACGGCTTTGATCAAGGCCGCCATGACCATGAACATGCAGACCGAAACAACTTTGAAGACGATGCCTTTAAGCGGTTGCATGATCATATCCTTTTGACTGCGAACAATATGGCTAGCCAAAAAGACGGTGAAGCCCTATTCGGGACCTATATGGTCAGCGCCGAGCATAAGATAAAGAAAGAACAAAGAAAAACATATGGCAGACAGCAGACCAACGACGAACATGTCCGCACGCGACTGGGTGCAGGTCCTTGCAAAATATCGCGAACCCAGCACTTTGCGCAGCAGCGTAGAACTTGCGGTCAGTCTGGTGCCGTTCGTCTTGTTGTGGGTGATTGCAGTCTGGGTCGCGCAATACAGCTATCTGGGTGCTTTGGCTATTTCGGCACTTAACGGGCTGTTTTTGCTGCGGTTGTTTTGTATTCAGCATGATTGCGGGCACGGGTCATTCTTTGGCAACCGCACGCTCAGCGACTGGATCGGGCGGGGATTAGGTGTCGTTACATTGACCCCCTATGACGTCTGGCGGCGGACCCATTCCATCCACCACAGCCACGCCGGCGATCTGGACAAGCGCGGGATCGGCGATGTCATGACCCTGACGGTCGAAGAATATCACCAGCGCACCCCGTTCGGGCGGTTCCTCTATCGCGCCTACCGGCATCCTTTGGTGATGTTCGGCCTTGGCCCGACCTATCTGTTCTTGCTGCAAAACCGCATTCCGTTCGGGCAGATGCAGCGCGAACGGAAATACTGGATCAGTGCAATGGGCACAAACCTTGCCGTGGTCGCGATTTTGGCGATGATTATCTATGTCGGCGGCTTTGCTGCGCTGTTTCTGGTGTTCCTGCCAACAACGCTGATCGCGGCCTCGATAGGAGTCTGGCTGTTCTACGTCCAGCACCAGTTCGAGACGACAGAATGGGATCACACCGAAAACTGGCAGATCCACGACGCCGCCCTGCATGGCAGTTCACATTACGACCTGCCACCAATCCTGCGGTGGTTCACTGCCAATATCGGCATCCACCATGTGCATCACCTTTACGCGCGGATCCCGTTCTACCGCCTGCCAGAGGTGCTTCGCGACCATCAAGACCTTGTCGATTGCAGCCGGATGACGCTGCTGCAAAGCTTCAACTGCGCAAGCCTGAACCTTTGGGATGAAAAAACCCGGCGTCTGGTGTCTTTTGCCAACGCGCGACGGACCACGGCCTAGCGCAGACGCCCTATCGCCCAGATCGCGGCATCGGCAACTGCCGGATCAGGGTCTGTGGTTAACGGTGACAAGGCCGGTATCATCGCTTTGTCACCGGAATTGCCCATCGCATAGGCGACATTGCGGATAAAACGGTCACGCCCGATCCGCTTGATCGGTGATCCTGAAAACCGCGCGCGAAATGCAGTATCGTCAAGGCTAGCCAGTTCCAAAAGGGACGGCGCCAACAGATCGTCACGCGCCGCCAATCGCGCGTCGCGGCCTTCGGCAGCAAATTTGTTCCACGGACAGACAGCAAGGCAATCGTCACAGCCATAAATCCGATTGCCCATCAAGGCGCGTAATTCGGGATCAACCGGACCTTTATGTTCGATCGTCAGATAGGAAATGCAGCGACGGGCATCCAGCCGGTATGGCGCAGGAAAGGCCGCAGTTGGGCAAATATCCAGACAAGCCGTGCAAGATCCGCAATGGCTGACCTCGGCCTGATCCGGCGTCAGTTCGACCGTCGTGAAAATGGCGCCCAGAAAAAACCAGCTTCCCAGATCGCGGCCCAGCAGATTGGTATGTTTGCCCTGCCAGCCCAGCCCCGCCGCCTGCGCCAGCGGCTTTTCCATCACCGGGGCTGTGTCAACGAAAACCTTGATCTCGGCGTCCGGCACCTGATCGATCAGCCAGCGCCCCACGACCTTCAGCCGCTTTTTGACGACATCATGATAATCGCGGCCCTGCGCATAAACGCTGATCGCCGCGCGGTCGGGTTGGTCCAGCACCGCCAGTGGATCATGATCGGGGGTATAGACCTCGGCCAGCATGATCACCGATTTCGCCTGCGGCCAAAGCGCTGTGGGATCACCGCGCCATGCCATACGCTCGGCCATCCATGCCATCTGGCCATGCATGCCAGCATCGACAAATTCGGCCAGCCTTCCAGCAGTTTCCGGCACCGCATCCGGCCGGCAAATGCCGACCTTGGCAAAACCGGCCTCAAGGGCAAAGGCGATCAAACGATCCTTCATCCATCGTCCGAGCATAAATATCCCGGGGGAGCCCCGCAGGGGCGGGGGCAGAGCCCCCTCTTAAAAATCAAGATCCGCATAATGCGCCGCCGGCTGAAAACCGGGCACCTCATCCGCCAAAAGCGACCGGAAAGCAGGCCGCGATTTGATCTTGGCGTACCAATCCTTGACCACCTCGTGCCGGTTCCAATCCACATCGCTGGTGTAATCCACACAAGACAGATGTGCCGCAGCGGCGAAATCGGCCAGCGTCATTTCATTGCCCGCCAACCAGCGGCGGTGTTCCAGCAGATGCGCCATATAATCAAGGTGATACTTGATCGCCCGCGCGCCTGCCTTGACATTGGCACTGTCGGGATAGCCGCGGCCCATGACCTTGCGATAGACGCGTTCACCGATCAGTTTTGACGTCACTTCCTGATAGAATTTGTCATCGAACCAGCCCACCAGACGGCGCGTCTCATAGCGGCCATCGGCGTCGCGGGGCAACAGGGCAGGGGTCGGATGCGCCTCTTCCAGAAACTCGCAAATGGCGCTGCTATCGGCCATCATCCGGCCGTTCATTTTCAGCACCGGCACCTTGCCTGCAGGGTTGCGGCGCAGAAATTCGGCGCCCTGTTCCCAATACCGTTCCTCGACCAGACCAACCTCGATCTTCTTTTCGGCAAGGCACAGGCGGACTTTGCGTGAAAAAGGGGATAATGGATAGTGATACAGGATATTCATGGCAAACCTTGTTGGGGTAATTGTTCTTCCATGCCGCATGCAGCGCGCGGGTTCAATGGTTGCGTCATCGCTGGAAACAATCCGCGCGACCATCCGCCGCGATGGTTTCGGCCCCGCTGATGATCTGCGCAGCGCGGTTGCGCGTGAACTGGCCAGGATTAGAGGCTGATCTTTCCTTCGGCGCAGGCAGGATCGCGGCCAGCCTTGCCGCCTGCGTCGCGGTCAGATTGGCGGCATCAACCCCGAAATAATGCTGCGCAGCAGCCTGAACGCCAAACACGCCCGCGTCGAATTCCGCCACATTCAGATAGATTTCCAGAATACGTCTTTTGCTCCAGAACACTTCGGTGACGGGGGTCCAAAGCGCCTCGATCGATTTGCGCGCCCATGAACGGCCATGCCAAAGATAAACATTCTTCACCACCTGCTGGCTGATGGTCGATGCACCACCGCGCCCGCGTTCCATGGCAGAACGGATCGCATTCACATCCAGACCCCAATGCAGACAGAAATTGGCGTCCTCTGCCGCGACGGCAGCGCGTGCCATTACCGGCGCAATCCGGTCCATCGGCACCCATTCGTGCTGCACGCCGCCAAGGCGACGCCCCTCTGACACCATATAGGCGGTGGTGGGCGGGTTAATCAGTGCATAAAGCAGGGTCCAGACCAGCACAAAGCCCCCGACCCCCGCAACAGACCACAATACCACACGCCGCACAGCGCGGGTGATCCTGCGCAGTGGCTTGGGTTTAGCCGCGGCTTTGCGCGACCGGCGTTTGCGAGGTTTACTGGTGTCTGCCATCGCCCTCTATAGCCACACTGCAGCCTGCGGGGTCAAGCAAAGCGAACGCCCCGCGGCTGATTTCAGCGCGGGGCGTTGCAATTATTCTGCCGGGATTGCGGTTTCTTCAACCACCAGCGGATGGGTCAGGTGGATCAGCATTTCCTTCGGGCAGACCTGCACAAAGTTGCCTTTCTCCAGATCCCAATGCTGCAACAGATCAGCGGCCTTGCGGCTGCCGGTTTCCTTGGCGTGCCGTTCGATCAGACCTTTCAACTGGTCGTGCCAGTGATCGACCGTCACCGGACAAGTCACCAGCGTTTCCATGTTGATCAGCGCGGCAGATGCGCCTTTGGGATCGTAAAGATAGGCCATCCCGCCGGTCATACCCGCACCAAAATTCGCACCAATCGACCCAAGGATCACCGCGACACCGCCGGTCATGTATTCGCAGCCATTGGTCCCGCAGCCTTCGATCACGACATGCGCGCCAGAGTTGCGCACGGCAAACCTTTCGCCGGCACGGCCAGCAGCGAACAGATAGCCCGCCGTCGCACCGTAAAGCACAGTATTGCCGATAATCGTGTTTTCCGATGCCACCAGCGGGCTGACCATGGGTGGCCGCACGACGATTGTGCCGCCGGACAGACCCTTGCCGACATAGTCGTTGGCGTCGCCCGAGACTTCCAGCTTTAGCCCCGGTGCTGCGAAAGCGCCCAAGGACTGACCGGCAGAGCCGCGCAGCTTGACCGTCAGGTGATCGGGCTGCAGCGCATTGCGCATCCCGAATTGCTTGACGATATGGCTGGAGGTGCGTGTGCCGATGCTGCGCAAAGTATTCTGCACGGCATAATCCAGCTGCATCTTTTCACCATCGTTCAGGAAACGCGCGGCATCCTGCACGATCTGTGCATCCAGCGTGTCATCCACAGGGTTGCGCGGGCGGTGGCGATCATAACGGATCTTATGCGCGCCATCGACTGTAATCAGCAGCGGGTTCAGGTCCAGATCATCCAGATGCGCCGAGCCACGCGACACCTGCGTCAGCAGGTCGGCACGCCCGATCACATCATCAAGGCTG
>PUNR01000270.1 GCA_003551805.1 Loktanella sp. | reverse complement strand
TCATTATCTGCATCTGCTGTGTTCCTCTTTCCTGATTGTTCAGTCTAAAATTGGAACGTCTGCAACCTGCTTTCGTTCCCCGCATAATTCGCGCAATAGCTGCGCAACTTCGCGGTGCACCGCCATAAGAACGGGCACCGGTGGGGATGGTATGATTTTCTGGGTCAGTATTGTTTTGCTATGATAAAGACGGCTACGATCACATCATCCTTATGACAAACAACGATCAGAAAGTGAAAACACGTCATGAAGACGGTATTGTTCGGCATCGGCTGCGTGCTGGTTGCCGTCACGGTCCTTTCGCGGGTTCCAAGCACGCAGTGGTGGATCCGGGTCATGGACTTTCCCCGCGCTCAGGTTGCAGTGCTCATCGCACTCACTGGCATCGCTTATGCTTTCACTTTAGATGATGTCACTTTGTACGATCTGGCATTTGGCATCGTGCTTGCCATCGGCCTTGCCTATCAGTGCGCCCGCGTTTTTCCCTACACACCTCTGGCGACGCGGCAGGTTCGTGATGCCAGCCACCATGACAGGGCCATGTCGATCCGGCTGTTGGTTTCAAACGTGTTGATGGAGAACCGCCGCGCCGATGATTTCAAATCGCTGGTGAAAGAGTTTGATCCGGACGTGGTGCTAGCGGTTGAAACAGATGATTGGTGGGACAAGCAGCTGCATGTTCTGAAAGCGGATTACCCCAATGCAATTACGCAGCCGCAGGGCAACTATTACGGCATGCATCTGTTTTCCCGGCTGGCGCTTGGGTCGACTACGGTCCGTTTTCTGGTCGAGGATGATATCCCGTCAATCAGGGTAACGATCACATTGCCATCTGGCGAAGATATTGAATTCTTCGGCCTGCATCCGCGCCCCCCGGAACCCAAGCAGGATACCGACGAACGCGACGCTGAATTGCTTATCGTCGGCAAAGAGGTGAAGACATGCATCCACCCCGCAATTGTGGCGGGCGATCTGAACGATGTTGCATGGTCGAACACAACGCGGCTTTTCCAAAAGATCAGCGGGCTTCATGATCCGCGACAGGGACGCGGCATGTTCAGCACTTTTCATGCACGGTACCCGTTTTTGCGTTGGCCACTCGACCACGTGTTTCACGACGGACGTTTCACGCTCGTGGAACTGCGGCGGTTGCGGTCAATTGGTTCTGACCATTTCCCGGTGTTGATCACGCTGCAGTTGGATCCGCAGGTCGCTGGCAAGGACCAGACACCAAAGGCAGACCAGACAGACATGCGGGACGCGAACACACGCATTTCTGACGCCTGAGGTTAAGTTGTGGCATAACAACAGCGCAATATGCCCGACAGTCGGGGTGTATTTATTCGCAGCACATTTCATGCGCGTCCGTGGGCATCTCATTTCCGAATGACCCGCAAACGTTAATTTCGTTGGCGCATTCAGTCGTCTTTGGTCAAAGTTTTTACGATCCGGTGCGATAAGGGCGAAACGACAAGCACGACTGGAAACGCAACGGCCCACGTCAGCGGCCAACCCGAAAGCCAAGCCTGCACCGTATCATAGCTCGCGCCCAGCGCACGGAATGATGAAATGCCGGAGATCACGAATGACATCAGGCCGGACATAATCAGGCTATGGGCGATTTTGGCAAAGCGGCTGGGGATCATTGCTGGTCTTTCTTGGGTGGTAGGGCGGTGGCAGGGCGGCACATCGCAATCATGCGCCGCCCTGTGTGTCAGCGGGCTTCAAAATAATCCAGCGGCAGTTTCAGATAGCTGCGTCCATTGCGTTCCGGCTGTGGCGCGCGTCCGCCGCGGATGTTGATCTGTAACGCCGCAAGCATCAGCTTTGGCAATGGCAGGGTCGCATCGCGGTCATCGCGGCGTTTCTGGAACGCTGCTTTGTCAGGGCTGTCTGCCAGATGGATGTTGCTGGCCAGATGGTCAGCAACCGTCGCCATGCACTCCGCATCCCGATCTGGCGCATAATCGTGGCCCACATAAAGCCGCGTGTCAGCGGGCAGCGCCAATATTTGCATGATGCTGTCATAAAGCGCGCCCGAAGACCCGCCCGGGAAATCCGCACGGCTGGTGCCGCTGTCTGGCATCATCAGCGTGTCATGCACAAAGGCCGCATCGCCCACGACATAGGTGACAGAGGCCATGGTGTGACCGGGCGAGAACATCACCTTCACTTCCAGATTACCAATCATAAAGCTGTCGCCATCAGCGAACAGATGATCCCACTGGCTGCCATCCGTGGGTAAGTCATCGCCAAGGTTATAGATGTCCTTCCAAAGCGCCTGCACCTTGACGACATGTTCGCCGATACCGGTTTTTGCGCCAAGCTGATCCTTCAGCCAGACACCGGCAGAAAAGTGGTCGGCATGGGGGTGAGTGTCCAGAATCCATTCCACGTCGATCCCGGTATCGCGTATGTAATCAAGGATCTCTTGCGCATCCTGTGTGCTTGTCGCACCGGACAGCGGATCGAAATTCCAGACCGGATCAACAATCGCGCCTTTCATCGTATCAGGATCGTGAAACACATACTGCCAGCTTCCGGTCGGCTTGTCCCAGAAGGCGGCTACTTTTGGCTGGTTGGTCATCTGTTGTCCTTTCCTTGACGCACCCGGCCAAAGCCGGGCGCATGATCGCCGTGGTTACATCAAAGGGTTTTGGTGCTGAAATACCAGTCGACCGTATCCAGCCCTTCGCCCATCCGCGCATCGGCGGCCTGTGTCGTTTGTGGGGTCGGCACGATGACGGGCTGGCCCGGCACCCAGTTTTCGGGGGTCGCAACCTTGTGGTCGGTTGACGTTTGCAGCGCCACAATCAGCCGGTAAAACTCGTCGATCGAGCGGCCATTCGTCATCGGGTAATAGACCATCGCCCGCAGCTTGCCTTCGGGGTCGATTACAAAAGTGGCGCGGACCGCCTGCGTATCCGATGCACCGGGCTGAATCATGCCATAGGCCTGCGCCACTTTCATATCCAAATCTGCGATGATCGGGAAATTGATTTCTACGCCAAAGCTGTCCTTGATCGACCGGACCCAAGCGATGTGCGCGTAATGGCTGTCGATCGACAGCCCGAGCAATTCAGTGTTCAACGCCGCAAAATCATCGGCACGGCGGGCAAAGGCCATGAATTCGGTCGTGCAGACCGGTGTGAAATCTGCCGGATGGGAAAACAGGATCAGCCATTTGCCTTTGTAATCCGACAGCGATTTCATCCCATGCGTGGTCAGCGCATGAAAATCGGGGGCGGCTTCGTTCATCCGTGGCAGGCCGGCGGGGGTTTGGATTGTATCTAGCATGGCATCCTCTGGGGGTTAAATTCCGATGTACAAGGAATAGTTCCCCCGACAGGATTGAGGAAATTGATTGTTTGGCTTATATTGATTGATGAAATCTATCACGAGGTGCCGATGATCACCCTGCGCCAGCTGCGCTTTCTTGTTGCCCTGTCAGAAACGCTGAACTTTTCGCGTGCGGCTGAACTTTGCCATGTGACCCAGCCCACCCTGTCCAGCGGCATCAAAGAGCTGGAGGACCAACTGGGCGTGCCCCTTGCCGAGCGGTCGAAACAAGCCGTGATGATGACCGCGTTGGGCACTGAAATCGTGCGGCGTGCGCGTGTGGTGCTGAACGATGTCGCCGATATTGAAACGCTGGCGCAGTCACACGCAGGCAAGGTGCGCGGCGATCTGCGGCTGGGTGCTATTCCCACGATCGGCCCGTTTCTGGTGCCGCGTGCCTTGCCGCTGCTACGCCAACGCTGGCCAGACCAGCATATCTTTCTGCGCGAAGAATTGACCGAAACATTGATGGATGGCCTGCTGGAAGGGCGGCTGGACCTGATCCTGATCGCGCTGCCGCATCCTGTCGGTACCATCGAAACCGAATTGTTGTTCGAGGATGGCTATCAACTGGCCACGCCACATGGCCATATTCTTGCAGAAGATGCTGATGTCACCGGTGCGAAGCTGGCCGATGCAAAATTGCTATTGCTGGAAAAAGGCCACTGCCTGCAACGCCACGCCTTGCAAGCATATAGCGATATGGGCGCGCCTGCCGGTGATGCCTTTGCTGCGACCAGCCTGCCCACATTAATGTCGATGGTCGAGGAAGGGTTGGGGATCACCTTACTGCCGCAACTGGCCGTTGATGCAGGGATCGCGCGGGGGCATGCGCTGGCGCTGACGCCCTTGCCGGGGGCCTGCCCCCGCCGTGTGGTGCTGGCTTGGCGGGCGACATCGCCACATGCAGTCAGGTTCCGGGAAATTGCCGCGTTATTCCGGCAGGCGCGTGCCACATTGCGTGATTAAGCCGTTTCGGTCAGGCCCAACCTGTCCAGCAGATCCTGCCGGTTGATGGCGATATCGGCGACGGTCAGATCATCCAGCACCGCCATGAATGCGGCCGTGGCCTGTTGTAGCGCCACGGATAACTTGCAGATGCCGCGCAATTTGCAGGTGTTGATCGCAGGGTTGAAACATTCCACCACATCAAGCGGCCCTTCGGTCAGGCGGACGACATCGCCCACGATTATCTCCGCCCCCGACCGCGCCAGACGCAAACCGCCCTTTGGACCGCGCACCGTCTCAATATAGCCCGCCTGCGCCAGCTGATGCACGACCTTGGTCAGATGCGCGCGGTTGATCCGGTGCGCCTGCGCCACCTCGTCGATGCGCACCAAATGCGGGCTGCGGATCGCGGCCATCTGCAACGTGCGTAGGGCGTAATTGGTGTAACTGGTCAGCTTCACTGCAGGCTCCTGTCGGGGTGTGACATTGCGTCACCTAATCCGAACTTGCGCAAATTCAAAAGCAGGTATAAACATTCATTTAAAATATATCAATATGAGGTCAACCCATGTTCGGCTTTGACGCGATAGAACTGGCACGAATCCAGTTCGCTTTTACGGTGTCGTTCCACATCATCTTTCCGGCGTTTTCCATCGGTCTGGCCAGCTATCTGGCAGTGCTGAACGGGCTACATCTGTGGACGGGCAAGGATATCTACCTGCGGCTCTTCAACTATTGGAAAACCATTTTTGCAGTGGCTTTCGGCATGGGCGTCGTATCTGGCATCGTGATGTCTTATCAATTCGGCACCAATTGG
>PUNR01000230.1 GCA_003551805.1 Loktanella sp. | reverse complement strand
TGTGGCAATCAGGCCCATGCCTATGCCGCGATGGGCAACGACAAAGGCGCGCTGGCAGATTCCAAAGCCCCCAACATCGGGATCATCACCGCCTATAACGACATGCTATCCGCGCATCAGCCGTTTGAAACCTACCCCGACCAGATCCGCGCAGCCGCCCGCGCCGCAGGCGGTACTGCACAGGTCGCAGGCGGTGTGCCCGCGATGTGCGATGGTGTCACCCAAGGGCAGACCGGCATGGAATTGTCGCTGTTTTCGCGCGATGTGATCGCGCTCGCCGCTGGTGTCGGGCTGTCGCATAATGTGTTCGATTCCGCCATCTATCTGGGCGTCTGCGACAAGATCGTCCCCGGTCTGGTCATTGCTGCCGCGACTTTCGGCTATATTCCGGGTATTTTTGTTCCCGCAGGTCCGATGACATCCGGCTTGCCCAATGACGAAAAGGCCAAGGTCCGCCAGCAATTCGCCACCGGTGAAATCGGGCGCGATGCGCTGATGGCCGCCGAAATGGCCAGCTATCATGGCCCGGGCACCTGCACCTTTTACGGCACTGCCAATACCAACCAGATGCTGATGGAATTCATGGGCCTGCACATGCCGGGGACGTCTTTTGTCAATCCGGGCACGGCCTTGCGCGACGCATTGACAGTTGCGGCCACAGAACGGGCGCTGGCGATCACCGGTCTGGGCAATGACTATACACCTGTCAGCGACGTGCTTGATGAAAAAGCCTTCGTGAACGGCCTTGTGGGTCTGATGGCCACCGGTGGGTCCACCAATCTGGTGCTGCACCTGCCCGCGATGGCACGTGCCGCCGGTGTGATCCTCGATCTGGAGGATTTCAGCGATATCTCTGCCGCCACACCGCTGCTGGCGAAAGTGTACCCCAACGGTCTGGCCGACGTGAACCATTTCCACGCCGCAGGCGGATTGGCCTATATGATCCACCAACTGCTGGACGCAGGGCTGCTGCATGACGACACGACCACCGTGGCTGGCAAAGGGCTGGAACTTTACACCCGCGAACCCAAACTCGACGCCAAAGGGATCAGCTATGCCGCAGGCCCCACGACATCGACCAACGACCGTATCCTGCGCTCTGTCGCTGATCCGTTTCTGGCCTCTGGCGGATTGATCCAGCTTGCAGGCAACCTGGGGCGCGGTGTGATCAAAACCTCTGCCGTGGCACAGGAACGCCACATCATCGAAGCACCGGCGCGGATCTTCCACACACAGGAATCCGTCAAAGACGCGTTCAAGGCCGGCGAATTCACCACCGACACCGTGATCGTAGTACGGTTTCAGGGGCCTAAATCCAACGGCATGCCCGAATTGCACAGTCTGACCCCCACCTTGGCCGTCCTGCAGGACCGCGGGCTGAAAGTGGCACTGGTCACTGACGGGCGCATGTCGGGCGCCTCTGGCAAAGTGCCCTCGGCGATCCATGTCTCGCCCGAAGCTGCAGACGGCGGCCCGATCAGCCTGATCCGCGACGGCGACATGATCCGGCTAGATGCGACCAAAGGCACAATCGACGTGCTGGATGTCGATCTGTCCACCCGCACCCCGGCAGAGGCTGATCTGACCGGCAACGGCACCGGTGTCGGGCGCGAGCTTTTTGAAATCTTCCGGCGCAGCGTCGGCCATGCCGCCGATGGCGCGGGCGTCGTCGTCTGACGCCCCTGCTTCTTATTTCCCCAAATACTCCCGCCGGAGGCAGCGCAACGCTCCGGCCAGCATAACAGAAAGATCGAAGATGACCCCTCAGGACGCCTCTACCGCCGCCGCGCGCATCTGCAAACTGGCCCCCGTGATCCCGGTTCTGGTGATTGATGACGCCAGTCTTGCCGCGGATCTGGCACGCGCGCTGGTCGCAGGCGGTCTGCCTGCATTAGAAGTGACGCTGCGCACACCTGCCGCCCTTGACGTGATCCGCGAGATGGCCAGCGTGGCAGGCGGCACTGTCGGCGCGGGCACCTTGCTGACCACCAAAGACGTCGAAAACGCCAAAGCCGCCGGCGCAACCTTCGGTGTGGCCCCCGGCGCCACCGACCGTCTGCTGGACGCCTGCGAAGCCAACGACCTGCCCTTGTTGCCGGGTGCCGCCACAGCATCCGAAGCCATGCGCCTGCTGGAACGCGGCTATAGCGTGCAGAAATTCTTTCCGGCCGAGGCCAATGGCGGCGCGGCCGCGCTCAAGGCAATTGGCGCGCCTATTCCGCAGGTGAAATTCTGCCCCACGGGTGGTGTGACCTTGCAGAACGCGCCGACATATCTGGCCTTGTCCAACACTTTGTGCGTTGGCGGGTCATGGGTCGCACCGGCGGATCTGGTCAAAGCCCGCGACTGGGCCGCGATCACAGCACTTGCGTCAGAGGCCGCGTTGCTGGGGTCTTGACCCCAGCCACCTTGCGCCGTGCTGCGGTCTGTGCGGCAGCGCCTTGACGACAGGGCAGAGCCTCCGGCGGGAGTATTTTTGGAAATAAGAAGCCGCAAGACGCCCTAGGCCAGCCGTGTCGCCCGCCCGCCGCGGCGGCGCGGGGCGGGGCCGGTTTCAAGCGCCTGTTCCAGCGTGCGCGTCATCGGATGGTCGGCCGGTTCGTCGGCGTGCTGCGCCAGCAGGATTTTAACCAGCGCGCTGACATCCTGCCCTTGCGGGACATCCAGCGCCCAGGCCAGAAAAATCGTGCGGCATTGTGCATCGGTGATGTCGTCAATCCGGTAGGATTCACGGATCAATGCCTTTGGGTCGTGCAGATCGCCTTTCATGCCAGCGCCTCCAGTTTGCGGTCAATGACGGCGGCGGCCGCCGCGTGCAGCGCTGTGATGCGCGCCAGAAGTGTATCAAGATCGGGGCTGGCAGTATCGCGCAGGATCATCCGCCTTGCCCCTTCGCCTAAAGCATCGGGGTCAAGCGGGCCGCCAGTCAACAGCCGCACTGCCGCTTGCAGCGTCCAGAACAGGGTCGTGGCATCGCACAACACTTGGGTATCGCTGTCATTCAGCCAGCCTGCGGCATGGCCCGCACGCAATTGCGCCGCGACATCGCGGGCGGGGCTTGCTGCCAGCAAGGCGGCGGTTTGTGCGGTCAGTTCGATATCCTGCAGCCGTCCGGGGCCGTTCTTGGCATCCCACAGACTGTCGGGCCCTTTGGCCTGTGCCAGCCTTGCGCGCATTTCTGCGACATCTGCCAGCACGCTGTCACCCTGCCCTTTGTCCGCCAGTATCGCCTGTCGAAAGTTTTCGATATCCGCGCAAAGCCGCGCGTCGCCCGCGATGGGCCGTGCGCGCGTCAGGGCCAGATGTTCCCAGGTCCAGGCCTGCGATTTCTGGTAATCGGTGAATGCTTCCAACGATGTGGCGACAGGCCCTTGCCGCCCTGAGGGGCGCAGGCGCATATCGACTTCGTAAAGTCGCCCTTCGGACATTTGGGCCGATAATGCAGTGATCAACGCCTGCGTCAGTCGCGCGAAGTACGCCCGAGTGGCTAAAGGGCGCGGTCCGTCAGAGCTGTCCACCCCGTCGGGGTCATAGATCACGATCAGGTCCAGATCCGACCCCGCATTCAAACGCGCAGCCCCGAGCGAGCCCATCCCCACAACTGCACCGCCGCGCCCCGGTGGTGGCCCGTGTTTGCGCGCAAATTCCGCCACGACCAGCGGCCAGAGCGCGGCAATCACCGCCTCGGCCAGATCGGCATATTGCTGGCCGCTGGCGGGCGCATCGATCAGACCGCGCAGGTGATGCACACCGATACGGAAATGCCATTCCTTGGCCCAGCGGCGTGCCGCGATCAGCTGGCTTTCGTAATCGTCAAAACCTGCCAGCAGCGATGCCAGCTGGTCGCGCAAAGCGGCCATGCCGGGCCAGGGGTTAAAGAACGCGCCGCCAATCACCGCATCCAGCACAGCGGCATTGCGCGACAGATATTGCGCCAGTGCCGGTGCCGTAGCCGCGATATCGACGATCAATTGCGTCAGCTGCGGATTGGCCTCGAACAAGGAAAACAGCTGCACGCCCGCTGGCAGGCCCGCCAGAAACCCGTCAAATTGCGCCAAAGCCTCGTCGGGGCGTGCGGCCTCTTTCAGGCTGGCCATGATTTGCGGGGCGATGCGGTCGAAAATCTCGGTCGCGCGGGTGGATCGCAGCGCGGGATACCCCTGCCAGCGCGACACGACATCCTGCCCCCATGTGATCTGCGCCTTGGGCTTTGCGTCGGGGGCGAAGAAATCTTCAGTCAGGCTATGCACTTCGCCCAGCCGGTCGGTCAGGTCGCGGCGCAGTGCGGCGACATCGGTGCCCATAAAGGCCGCCAGCCGGTCAAAGCCAGCCGCATCCTGCGGCAGATGATGGGTCTGGGCATCGTTGAACATCTGCAAACGGTGTTCGACCGCGCGGTGCTGGCGGTAATGGTCCAGCAACGTATCGGCCACATCGCTGCCAATCCAGCCGGCGCTGGCAAGCGCCTGCAGCCCCTCGCCCGTCGCGCGCAGCCGCAACGACGGATCACGCCCGCCCGCAATCAACTGCCGTGTCTGGGTGAAAAATTCGATTTCCCGAATGCCACCGCGCCCGAGCTTCATATCATGCCCTTCCAGCACCAGCGCACCACCCAGACCTTTGTGGTCGCGAATCTTCAGGCGCATGTCATGGGCGTCCTGTATCGCTGCAAAATCCAGATGTTTGCGCCAGACGAACGGTCGCAGGGTTTGCAGAAACCTGTCACCTGCCGCGCGGTCGCCTGCGCAGACACGCGCCTTGATATAGGCCGCGCGTTCCCATGTGCGCCCGACGCTTTCGTAATAGCGTTCTGCGGCATCCATCGACATGCACACAGGCATCACCGACGCATCGGGGCGCAGCCGCAGGTCGGTGCGGAAGACGTAACCGCCGTCTTTGACCTCTGACAGGATCGCGGTCATGCGGCGTGTGACCCGGATAAAGGCGGCGCGCGCCTCATAGCTTTCTTCGGGGTCAAAACGGGCATCGTCGAACAGACAGATCAGATCGATGTCAGAGGAATAATTCAGCTCGAACGCGCCCATCTTGCCCATGGCCATCGCCAGCATGCCGGCGCCCGTCTCTTCGTCGCCGGGCTCGGCGCCGGGAAGCTTGCCGCGGCGGATCTCCTCGGCG
>PUNR01000028.1 GCA_003551805.1 Loktanella sp. | reverse complement strand
TAGCCGAGGGACGGAAGAAACGCCGAGTAAAAGCGTTCGGCCTTTGCAATATCATCTGCACCTACGGTTACATAAGCAATCATAAGGTAAGTCTTCTCCGACTGATTTGGTCATACTGATGGCCTTACTGTCCGACACGATAGTATCACAAAAGGAAGCAGTCATTTGAATACTTGCAGTGAATTCACACTCCGTCCGCAAAGCGGACATGCCAACGCCTACAACAAATGCCCCGACTTTGCAGCCTTGGTCGCCAGATAGCCGTGGTTGTGCCGGTTCTCGCCCACTTTCAGCGGGACACGTTCGACGACCTGCACGCCGCAGCTTTCCATCTTGGCAACCTTGGCAGGGTTGTTCGTCAGCAGGCGGACGGCGTTGAAGCCCATCTTTTTCAAAATCTCGGCGCCGATGCGAAAATCGCGTTCGTCGTCTTCAAATCCCAGACGGTGGTTGGCCTCAACCGTGTCGAACCCCTGATCCTGCAGCGAATAGGCGCGCATCTTGTTGGCAAGGCCGATGCCGCGCCCTTCCTGATTGAGGTAGAGCAGGACCCCTGCCCCCTCGGCCCCCATCTGGCCCAATGCGCCACGCAGTTGCGGGCCGCAGTCGCATTTCAGCGACCCCAGCAGATCGCCGGTGAAACAGGCCGAATGCAGGCGCGACAGCACGGGCAGCGACCGGTCGGGTTTCCCGATTTCGACGGCGTAATGTTCCTCGGCGCCGTCATCGGGGCGGAAGATGTGCAATCGGCCCGCCTCGGACACGTCAAGCGGCAGGCGGGCGCTGATGACGGGGCGCAAGGGGCTGAGGGCTGTATCAAGTGCTGCCTGACCCGACACCAGCGTCAGGTTATGCGCAGCGGCAAAGCCTGCGGGATCATCCACCGCCAGCACCAATGCGGCAGGCAACAGGCGGGCTGCCTTGGTCAGGGCGATGGCGGCGCGGTGCAGGGCGGCGTCACCGTCGCGGGCGCTGCGCAGCGGACCTTTCATCGGGGCGCGCAGATCATCGGCAGGGTCGGCCACGGACCGGACCCATGACAGGCTGACATCAGGCGGCAGGATGATCCGTGCCAGATCGCCGTCATAAACGCGGGCTTTCAATGTCTCGGCCCGCCAGGATGTGACGGCCAGCACCGGCACACCGCCCATTGTGCGCAGATGTGCCAGACGGTCGGCATCCAGCGTTTCCGCGGCCAGCACAACGGCACCACCTTCCAGCACAATTGGCACGCCCATGCGCAGATCAGCCCGCGCGCGGGCAAGTCTTTCAGTGATATCGGGGAAGAAACCTGTCATATGCCACCTGTCAATTGTTTCACCTGATAGCCTTTTTCATCCAGAAGTGAAACAAAACCCCGCCAAATCACACGTCCGTGTGAGGGCTGCGCCGGAAATCTTGTGCAGACCGTATCTTCTTCACAAATCAATGATGTAATGATGGAGGATGTCATGGGGCAACTCAAAAAGATTTTGCTGGTAGACGACGATGATGACCTGCGCGAGGCGCTGGGCGAACAATTGTTGATGACCGAAGATTTCGACGTGTTCGAGGCTGATGATGGTGCCACTGCTGTCACCAAAGCCAAAGAGGGTCTTTATGATCTGATGATCCTTGATGTTGGCCTGCCCGATACCGATGGCCGCGAATTATGTCGCCGTTTGCGCAAACAGGGCGTGAAATGCCCGATCATCATGCTGACCGCACAGGACAGCGACGCCGATACGATCCTTGGACTTGATGCAGGTGCCAATGATTACGTCAGCAAACCGTTCAAGTTTCCGGTGCTGCTGGCCCGTATCCGCAGCCAACTGCGCACGCATGAACAATCCGAAGATGCGATTTTCCAGCTTGGGCCGTATACGTTCAAGCCTGCGCAAAAGATGCTGATCACCGAGGATGACAAAAAGGTGCGCCTGACGGAAAAGGAAACCAACATCCTCAAGTATCTTTACCGCGCGACCGATGGCGTTGTGGCCCGCGATGTGCTGCTGCACGAGGTGTGGGGCTATAATGCGGGCGTCACCACCCACACGCTGGAGACGCACATTTACCGCCTGCGCCAGAAGATCGAACCCGATCCGTCGAACGCACGTTTGCTTGTGACGGAACAAGGTGGCTACAGATTGGTTTCATAAGTGTCCCGCCGGTGATCGGGTTATATCACCAACCTCCCTGTTGGACTTGCCCGGGCCTTGTGCCCGGGCGTTTTTTCCAAAGACGCAAGACAAAGGATATCACGATGAAAACCGCACAAGATTATCTAGACGAAGCAAATGCCACCGTCACCCGCATCACCGCGAAAGAGGCTATCGCGAAACATGGCGATGATAACGGTGTGTTTATCGACGTCCGTGACAGTGGCGACATCGCCAAATCCGGCACGATCAAAGGGGCAGAGCGTGTGGCCCGCGGCTTTATCGAATTTGCCGCCGATCCGACATCGCAGTTTCACAAGCCGTTCTTTGACAAGGACAAAACGTTTTATCTGGTCTGCGGTCTGGGCGGACAAGCGGCCCTTGCCGGCAAGACCCTGAAAGACATGGGCTATCCCAATGTCATCAACGTCGGCGGCATCGGCGACTGGAAAGACGCAGGCGGCCCCGTCGAGGATTAAGCCAGCGCCTGATCCCAATCCGCGATCAGATCGTCGATATGTTCAATACCGACACTGACGCGGATCAGATTTTCCGGAATACCGGTATGCGGTTCGATCGTATGCCGGTGTTCCACCAGACTTTCGACACCGCCCAGTGACGTGGCGCGCAAAAACAGGTTCAATTTGCCTGTGACACGCAGCGCATCGATCCGTCCGCCTTTCACCAGCACCGACAGCAGGCTGCCAAAGCCGCCGTGCATCTGGCGCAGCGCTACATCATGACCGCTGTGGTGAGGTAGACCCGGGTAATAGACGTCATCCACCGCAGCGTGTGCCTTAAGATATTGCGCAAGCGCCAATGCGTTTTCCGACATCCGTTCAACCCGCAAAGGCAAGGTGCGCATCGCGCGTGTCAGCAACCAAGCCTCGAACGGGCCTAGGATCGCACCGGCCATTTTGCGGTCGGCCTTGATCGCCTGCCAAACGGCTGAATCGGATTGAACGGTCGACAGAACGCCCGCCAACACATCGGAATGGCCGTTGATCGCCTTGGTCGCGGAATGCATGACGATATCGGCACCGTGATCCAGCGCGCGGGTCAGGACAGGTGTGGCGGCGGTGCCGTCAACCAGCAGGACGCCCTTCGTGGCGGCTTTGACGGCGGCGATATCGACGGTCAGAAGCCACGGATTGGACGGCGTTTCGATCAGCACCAGATCGGCAGGTTGTGCCGTGCAGATGGCGACCAGATCGGGGGCTGGCACTTCGATCAGGGTGATTTCGCGCCGCGCGCAGAAATCGCGCACCCACGCGGTCGTGCCCCAATAGATGCCTGATTGCACAATCGCTGTGGCACGATTCGGCAGTGCACGAAACACAGCGGCGATTGCGGCCATGCCGGATGGAAACAGCAACGTATCCTGTGCGTTTTCCAGCGCGCGGATCACTGCCTCGGCCTGTCGCATGTTGTCGGAATTGTCGCGCGAATAGATGTTATCGGGGCGCACCAGCGCGTAGTTTTCGTCGCGCAGATAGGTCGTCGAAGGCTGCAAGGCCGGCACGACGCCGCCCGATTGCGGGTCAAGGGCGCCTGCGGCATGCGCGGCAATGGTGGCGGGGTGCAATGGCTTTTTCATTGCGCCATCTGGCGCAGGGATTAGGCCTAACGCAAGCCCCTACTGCGCAAATTCTACGCGGGCGTAGCCTTGGATATAAAGCAGCGCGGTCAGGTCACCGTGGTTGATGCGGATATCGCATTGCGCCTGCACCGACGGCTTGGCGTGCAACGCCACCCCTGCCCCCGCGCGGCCCAGCATGCCAAGGTCATTGGCCCCGTCGCCAACGGCCAGAACGTCAGCTTCGGTGATGCCTAAACGCGCGGTGATTTCCTCTAGCGCCGTGACCTTGGCGGCCTTGCCAAGGATCGGGCGGGCGACATCGCCGGTCAGTTTGCCATCTGCAACCAGCAATGTATTCGCGCGGTTTTCGTCAAAGCCAAGCGCCTCTGCGACCTGTGCGGTAAACGCGGTGAACCCGCCAGAAACCAGCGCCGCATAAGCGCCCTGCGCTTTCATCGTTTTCACCAGCGCTATACCGCCGGGCATATATGTGATCCGGCTGGCCAGAACCTGCCCGATCACGGTTTCGGGCAGATCGCGCAGCAGGCCGACACGTTCGGTCAAGGCGGCCTCGAAATCCAGCTCGCCATTCATTGCACGCGCGGTGATATCGGCGACATGCGCGCCAACGCCAGCCTCGTCCGCGAGTTCGTCAATACATTCCTGCTGGATCATGGTGCTGTCCATATCGGCAAGCAGCATCTTTTTGCGGCGGTTTGCAGTGGGTTGGATCACCAGATCGACACCTTGCTGCTGCAAGTCTTCCCAGACATCCCAAGCGTTATCCGGCTGCACCGGCAGGTCAAATTCCGCCGCCTCGTCCGGGGCGAGCCACAGCGCATCACCGCCACCCCAAGCATTGCGCAGGTTTTCCACCAAAGCGGGGTCAAGACCACGAGATACGGGGTTGGTCAGCAAGGTAGCGGTGAACATCTAGGTCGTCCTTTTCAGATGCGCCGTTTCCGATAGGCGGCACGCATGTCGCAAAAAGCGGGTCAAGCGGCGGTCTAGCGGCATTTTGGTGATTGTGAAAGTGGGCGGCACGCTCTATCTGCGGCGGTGGGACACCCTTCCCCAACGAAGGGCATATATCTGAGAGGATACCAGCAATGGTGACGACCAAACCGACCGCGCGGCCTGTAAACCCGCGTTTTTCTTCCGGCCCCTGTGCCAAACCCCCCACATGGAAACTTGATGACCTGCGCGACGCCCCCTTGGGCCGGTCGCACCGTGCCAGCGTTGGCAAATCCAAACTGGCCGAGGCCATCGACCTGACCCGCGAGATTCTGGGCGTGCCTGCGGATTACCGCATCGGGATTGTACCTGCGTCCGATACTGGCGCTTATGAAATGGCGATGTGGTCGCTGTTGGGCGAACGGCCTGCCGAAATGGTCGCATGGGAAAGCTTTGGCGCGGGCTGGGTCACGGATGTGGTCAAACAGCTGAAAATCGACGCCACAGTACATGAAGCGCCTTACGGCGAGATCGTCGATATGGCAGCGCTGAATTACGACAATGATGTCTGCTTTACATGGAACGGCACGACATCCGGCGTGCGGATGGCCAATGGCGATATGATCCCCGATGATCGCGCTGGACTGACGCTGTGTGATGCGACCTCTGCCGCTTTTGCGCAGGAACTGCCTTGGGACAAGCTGGATGTGACCACGTTCAGCTGGCAAAAGGTCATGGGCGGTGAGGCCGCACATGGCATGCTGATCCTGAGCCCGCGTGCTGTTGAACGGCTGGAAAGCTATACCCCCGCATGGCCACTGCCCAAGATTTTCCGTCTGACATCAAAAGGCAAGTTGATCGAAGGCATCTTCAAGGGTGAAACGATCAATACCCCGTCGATGCTGGCGGTCGAGGATTATCTGGTCGCGCTGAAATGGGGCCGGTCCATCGGCGGTCTTGACGCGCTGATCCACCGCGCCAATGCCAATGCGCGTGCGATCTGGAATTTCTGCGCTGCGAACGATTGGATCGCCAATCTGGCGGTTGATCCGGCGACACGGTCCAACACATCGGTCTGCCTGAAGTTCACCGATGACCGGATCAAGGATGGTGCGGCCTTTGCCAAGGCTGTCGCGAAACGGCTGGAGGCCGAGAATATTGCGCTGGATATCGGGGCGTATCGCGATGCGCCTGCCGGTCTGCGGATCTGGTGCGGTGCGACGGTGGAAACATCCGACATCGAAGCCATGCTGCCGTGGCTGACATGGGCCTTCGAAGCCGAGATCAACGCGTAGGCCGGGGTTCACCCCGGCTCACCCCCCATTTTCATTTGATAGAGGAGCGCCATCATGGCCCCCAAAGTGCTTATTTCCGACGAACTTTCCGAAGCCGCTGTGCAGATCTTCAAAGATCGCGGCATTGACGTGGATTTCCAGCCCAAGCTTGGCAAAGACAAGGACAAGCTGCTGGAAATCATCGGCAATTACGACGGTCTGGCGATCCGGTCCGCGACCAAGGCGACTGAAAAGATCATCGCGGCAGCCACCAACCTCAAGGTGATCGGCCGTGCCGGTATCGGTGTTGATAACGTCGATATCCCTGCTGCGTCGAAAAAGGGCATCATCGTGATGAACACGCCTTTCGGCAATTCGATCACGACCGCCGAACATGCGATTTCGCTGATGATGGCTGTCGCGCGCCAGATCCCCGAGGCGAACGCATCCACCCATGCAGGCAAATGGGAAAAGTCCCGATTCATGGGTGTGGAACTGACGGGAAAGACGCTGGGCGTTATCGGCGCGGGCAATATCGGGTCCATTGTGATCGACCGTGCGCTGGGTCTGCGGATGAAGGTTGTGGCTTATGACCCATTCCTGTCCGAGGACCGCGCGACCGAGATCGGCGTCGAAAAGGTCGAGCTTGACGATCTGCTGGCGCGTGCTGATTTCATCACCATGCACGTCCCGCTGACCGACCAGACCCGCAACATCCTGTCGCGTGAAAACATCGCCAAGCTGAAAAAGGGCGTGCGCATCGTCAACTGCGCCCGTGGCGGTCTGGTGGATGAAGAAGCTTTGGCCGATGCGCTGAAGGCAGGCCATGTCGCAGGTGCCGCGTTTGACGTGTTCGCCGTGGAACCCGCCACCGACAGCCCGCTGTTCAACCTGCCTAATGTCGTCGTGACACCCCACCTTGGGGCCGCGACCACCGAGGCGCAGGAAAACGTCGCCTTGCAGGTCGCAGAACAGATGTCGGATTACCTGCTGACCGGCGCTGTCAGCAACGCGCTGAACATGCCGTCGGTCACCGCCGAAGAAGCCAAGATCATGGGGCCATGGATCAAGCTGTCCGGCCATCTGGGCAATTTCATTGGCCAGATGACGGATGACCCGATTGTCGCGATCAATATCCTGTTTGATGGTGAAGCATCGGAAATGAACCTCAAGGCGCTGACGGCGTCGACCATCGCGGGGATCATGAAAGCGACCAACCCTGACGTGAACATGGTATCGGCACCGGTGATGGCGAAGGAACGCGGGGTCAAGATTTCGACCACCAAGCAGGACCAGTCCGGCACATTCGATGGTTACATCAAAGTCACCGTGGTCACCGAAAGCCGTGAACGGTCGATTGCGGGCACCGTGTTCAGCGACGGCAAGCCGCGTTTCATCCAGATCAAAGGCATCAACATCGACGCCGAGATCGGGGCACATATGGCCTATACGACCAACAACGATACCCCTGGTATCATTGGTCTGCTGGGCACTATCCTTGGCAATAACGACGTCAACATCGCCAACTTCACCCTTGGCCGCGCCGAAGCCAAAGCCGAAGCCATCGCGCTGCTTTACCTTGACGAGCCACTGCCGGAAGTAGCGATTTCAGAGCTACGCGCGACCGGTAAATTCAAGCAGATCAAGCCGCTGCGATTTGATATCTGACCAACCGCCCCCGCGCTGCACATGCCGCAGCGCGGGGGCCTTTCACACCACAGGCCGTCGCGATAGAAGGCTGCATGGTGACCAGTTTCCAAACTTTAAGCGATATCCTGAACCACGGTTGCGACACCGTGATCGACGTGCGTTCGCCTGCGGAATTTGCGATTGACCATATCCCCGGTGCGATCAACCTGCCCGCCCTGTCAAACGATGAACGTGCCCGCGTTGGGACGATCTACAAACAAATCAGCCCGTTCGAGGCCCGCAAACTGGGCGCATCGCTGGTGGCACGCAATGTTGCCGACCATATCGCGCAGGCGATGGCGGATAAGGACGGGGCGTGGCAGCCGCTGGTCCATTGCTGGCGGGGTGGGCAGCGATCCGGGTCCTTCGCGTCGATCCTGTCGCAGATCGGCTGGCGGGCGCAGACCGTGCAAGGCGGCTATCAGACATTCCGCGGGCTGGTGCGCCAAGCCGTTTATGACACATCACTGCCGCACCGGATGATCCTGCTGGATGGTAATACCGGCACCGCCAAAACCGCGCTGCTGACCCGCTTGGCCGCGGCAGGCGTGCAAACTATCGACCTGGAGGCTTTGGCCGATCATCGCGGGTCTCTTTTAGGGGGCCACGACCTTGGGCAGCCGTCACAGCGCGCGTTCGAGACGCGGATAGCCCTTGCCCTGCATCGCCTTGACCCTGCCCGCCCCGTGCTCGTCGAAGCAGAAAGCAGCAAAATCGGGCGGCTGGTGATCCCGCCAGCGCTATGGTCCGCAATGTGTGCCGCCCAGCGGATCGTCGTGCGCGCACCGCTTGCTGCGCGCGCGGCCTATCTGGCGCAGGCTTATGTTGATATCGCCGCTGATCGCGATGACATGGCGCGCAGGCTTGCACCGCTGCGCTATGTGCGCGGGCATGACGTGGTGGATGGCTGGCTTGATCTGTTGCGCACAGGCGATCTGACGGGTTTTGCCGCGGCGCTGATGGCCCAGCATTACGACCCTGCTTATGCGAAATCCCGGCGTGTGGTGGAACATGGCGTGTTGGCCGATGTTGCCAGTGAGACGCTTGATGACAAGGGGCAGGAACGCCTTGTCGCGGCGATTCTGCCGCTGGTCAGCGACAGCTGATATCGCTGTTCGCCGTGATATGGCCGATGATTGCAGCACAATAGCCTGCGGTATTCAGACGGGTCAGGCAATCTTCAGCCGTGTCAGCCGCGACTGCGGCGAGCAGCCCGCCCGCAGTTTGCGGATCATAGCCCAGATCATGCACCGTGCCGGAAATGCCCCCCGCGCCTGCCTGATTATCGGCAAACAGGCTGGACCTGACGCTCTTGGCCGACAGATCGGCAGCGCCTTGCATGAACGGCACCTGCGCCCAGTCAAGTATTGCGCCCGTGCCAGAGGCATCACAGATCCCCCGCAAATGCCCCAGCAGGCCAAAGCCTGTGACATCCGTCATCGCATGGGCATCACGCAAGATCGCTGCGGCATCGGATTGTGATTGCACCATCAGATCAAGGCAGGCCATCACATCCGCACCGCGCGCCTGCCCTGCCATGTCAGCTGCCATGATCGTGCCGCTGCCGATGGGTTTGGTCAGGATCAGCGCATCGCCAACCTGTGCGCCGCCCAGCGTAACCGGGCGCTTGGTCAGTCCGGTGATGGTGAAACCTATCGTCACCTCATCGCCCAGCGATGTATGCCCGCCAACGATCCGTGCGCCTGCCTGTGTCATCACTGCTGTTGCGGTGGCCATGATCTCGGCCATGGTACGCTGCTGTAGGTGGGCGATCATCCTTGGCAGGATGATCTGCGCCGTGGCGGCTTGCGGGGTTGCACCCATTGCCCAGATGTCGCCGAGCGCATGGATCGCGGCAATCCGCGTCATCATGACCGGATCAGCGACCAGCGTGCGCAGATGATCCGTGGTGATGACCTGCCCCGGCTGCACCTCGGCGGCGTCATCGCCGAAAACGGCACCCAGCGTTGTTTGCAAAGCTGCACGGCCAACCTTTGCCCCGCATCCACCGCACATGGGTTTGTCGCCCAGCGCCTCTGCCATTCCGGATGCGGCGATCTTGGGTGGCGTCGGCGCAGCCATTGCGGGCAGGTCATCGAACTGGGTCATGAACTTGCGGTCGATCCGGTCTTTCAATCGCCAAAGCAGCCCGCCCTGCCAAGTGGTACCGAACTTTTCCGCCAGCGCAGATTTGCCACCCAAAGAGATCAGCTTGAGGTAATCGCGCTGCGGGGTGTAGGGGCGCAGACGCCCCCCCGACAGCACAGCACGCAGGTTGTCGTACAGGACCGGCGCCTGACGCACGGCATAGACCCCCGCCTTGGGGCGCGGGCTGGCGGCCATATGCGCGCAATCACCGACGGCAAAGATCGCGGGGTCGCTGCTTTGCAGGTTGGCATCGACGCGGATGAACCCTTCATGCAGGTCGAGCCCTGTCTGCGCGATCCAGTCATGCGGCTTGGCCCCGGCAGCGCCGGTGGTGAAATCGCTGTGGATCATGCGCCCGTCTTTCAGCACCACGCCTTGCGCGAAAATCTGGGTGACCTCGGCATCCTCGATCACATCGATCGCGTGATCGGCCAAAGCGCCCAGCATTCTTTGTCGCGCTTTGTAGCCCAAGGCGGCCAAGGGGCGCCCGCGGTCGATGATGCTGATCTTTGGCGCGCGGTCGCGCAGGGCATGGGCCATCGCCAAAGCCAGCTCTGCGCCTGCGACGCCGCCGCCGATCACCGCGATGCGGGCGGGCTGGTCGCTGGTGCGATAGCTGTCCCACGCCCGCGCAAATGCGCCAAGCGGTTTGGCAGGCACGCCATGTGCGGCAAAGCCCGGCAGGTCGGGCATATCTGACGTGATGCCCACATCAATCGCCAGCGCGTCATACCCTATGGGCGGACGCCCCGGCACGGTGACTGTGCGTGCCGCGCGGTCAATGCCGGTCACCGCGCCATTGATAATCCGCGCACCGGCAAACCGTGAGAGTTTGACCAGATCGATATCCAACTCGTCACGGCTGTAATGTCCCGCCACAAACCCCGGCAACATCCCCGAATAAGGCGCTGTCGGTCCGGGGTTGATAACAGTCACCCGCACCCCCGCCAGTGGCCGCATACCCCATTTGCGCAGCACAAGCGCGTGGGTATGGCCGCCGCCGATCAGCACAAG
The DNA here is from genome assembly GCA_003551805.1 of Loktanella sp. Taxonomy (GTDB): domain Bacteria; phylum Pseudomonadota; class Alphaproteobacteria; order Rhodobacterales; family Rhodobacteraceae; genus Yoonia. Next base: position 9,488 of record PUNR01000028.1, on the reverse strand, counting down.
GTCACGAGTAAGGGGTAATTTATCCATCATGCTGACCTAGCGCGCCCCATGTCACGGCGATAGCCACTGTCCTGCCCAATCATCGCTTCGTGAATAAGCGGCGCGCCGGTGCCGGTCACCCAGATGGACCAGATCAACCTGCATCACGCGGCAAGCCAGAACGGCAAAGGTCGCGGGGTCCGGCGATTTGACGTAATCCAGCGCATCCGCAATCGCCGTACCGGGCGGCGGCGTGACGCCGTAGCTTTGCCGCGCGTGGTCGGGGATTTTATCCCAGAGCGCGCGCACAGAATCGCCGCTGCTGATCGTCACCTCGGCCTGTAGCCTGATCTGCAAGGCTGCGGCTGCATCCCACACATGCAACGCCACGCGGGGCGTTTGGCGCAAGCTGGCAAGCTTGGTTGAATAAAGATCGGTATGCAGCATCACCACCCCTGCCACCGGATCGGCACCGCGCAGCACCATCGTCCGTGCATCTGGCCAGCCATCAGGGGTTACAGTGCAGATTGTCGGCAACCGGCAAGGGTGGGTCGCGTCGCGCACGCCTGCGGCGAACAAGTCCCAAGCTTGCGCACGCATGCCGTCCAGCGTTTCAAACCAGTTATTCATAGCCCGTCATCTCCAGATATCCGCGCCCTTGGTGGGTGCCTTCGAAGGTCACAGGCCCTTCCCAATATGGCACGCTGGTCGCCATCCATGCATCGTCGTTGATCGCTTGCACCGTCACATCGACCCCGCGATCAGGCAAGGTCAGCCGCCAGCGCACCGGCACATCTGCCGCATTCAGGCCAAGCGGTTCAACCTGCAACGCACCGTCGGGATAAGGTGTCGCGTCACCATCCGCGGTGATCCATGTGGCAGAGGTGTAATTCATCCCGTCGTCCTGCTGCAGCCGGAAACCCATCAGCTTGTCACCATCGTCGAACGACAGCGAAAACCAGTCCCAACCGGTCTGGTTTTCCGCCAAAGGCTGCGACGACCATTCGCGGTCAAGCCACGCGCTGCCCGTGACCTCTACATCACCCGTCGGCAGTTGTAGCGTGCCGGAGATATCGAAAAACGGCTGCGAATAGTAATAAGACGCCTGCCCCGCAGCCGATTTCACCGAATAACCGCCATCACCATGAAACACCAAAGGGCCGTTGGCGGTCAGGTCCATCTGATAGGCGAAATCAGTGCCGCTGGCACGCATCTGCATCATCTGCCAATCACCTTCCAGCGCCCAATCGTCGATCCACGCGTTGAAGGGGTCGGCCACGACACCCGCCTGCCCGATACCCCCACGCGCAAGGCGTTCAGCGACGAAATGATCGGTTTCAGTGGTCACCGCGGCATGGCCCATCCACAGCTGCGGGCTTTGCCAGCCCTCGACGTCATAGGGCGCAAGGGCGGAACGGAACAATGTCCATTGCAGGCCGTAAGGCGTGCCGTCAGCATCTTCCAGATTGGCGGTCAGGTACCACCATTCGATCCGGTAATCGGGGTGCGGGCCGTGATCGGCAGGGAAATCAAAGACAGGGTTGGGGGCGGGCGTCGAAAACCCGTCGACATCGGTGCCAAGGCCCGCAAACCCTTGGGCTGTTGCGGTGACAGGCAGCAGGCACAGAACAAATGCTTTAGCGTTCATTGGCAAAAACCTTCAGCAAATCACCCGGCGGCGTGCGGGCCAGCCGCCATGCCGGCCAGCCCGCAGCAAGCACGGCAGCGACCAAAGCAAAGCCGCCCAGACGCGCATAATCGAGCGGGAACAGATACATCGGCAATTGCCAGCCAAATGCCGCGACATTCACGACGGCCAACAGCACCCATGCCAGCGCCAGTCCCAGCGGCAAGGCCAGCACTGCCGTCAGCACAGCAAGCATCACCGCGCGCAGCAGTTCTAGCCGTCCTAGTGCCGCGCGGGTCATGCCCATCGCCCAAGCAGGGGCAAGCTGCGGCACGCGCATCGCGGCCAATGTCAGCAAGCTCATGAGAATGGCAAATCCGGCCACGGCAAGGGTCAGGATATTCAGGGCAGTGGTGACGGTGAAGGTGCGTTCAAAGATCGCCAGCGACACCGCCTTGATCCCCGCCTGATCGATGGTCTGGCCTGCACCGATGCCTGTGGCCGCTGTCAGATCGTTGACAAAATCGCCAACATCGCCGCTGATCCGCAACCCGAACTGGCGCGCGACGACATGCGGGAACTCGGTTGCGAAAACATCTTCGACCAGCACGACCTGCCCGACAGGGTTGCCATAGTCGCCGTAAATGCCGGCGACAGGCAGTGTCACGCTGCCGAACGTGACAGGATCACCCAACGCAAGCCCTGCCCGCCGCGCGAGCTGTTCGTTGATGACCACCGCCTGCCCAGCAAACGTGGCGTCCCAAGCACCAGCACTGCTTTGCAGGAACTGCCAGTTGTCGCGATAGGTGGCGTGGTCGCGGGTGCCGAACACCTCGGCCGGGTGGCCCGCGATCTGCACATCGGCAGACTGGATCGGCAGAACCGCGACACCCTCAGTCTCTGCATAGCTGATAAGGGCGGCGGTTTGCTCGGCGCTGTCGGTGCTGACATATAGTTCGGACGCAAGCCGCTGATCCAGAAATCCGGTAAAGGTCAGCCGAAAGCTGGACACCATCGTCGACACGCCGACGTTGGCCGCAATCGCCAGCATCAGTGCCATCAGCGCCAGCGACAGCCCCGGCAATTGCTGCCGTGTATCAGCCCAGAACCATTGCGCGGTAACGCCCTTGGCGCGCGCCGAGGCGAAAGCCAGCACCGCGTTCAACACTGGCGGCAGTGCAAAAGCCGCCCCGATCAGCAAGGCCCCCAGCATCGCAAACCCTGCGACAAGACCGTCAGCGGTAAACACCAGCACAGCGGCCAAAGCCAGCAACACCAGCGCCACGACCAATTGCCAACGCGCCCTGCGCCCTGCGGCCATCGCCAGTGCGCGGGGTTGTGCGGCGGCAAGCAAAGGCATTTTTGAAATCCCCCACAAGGCCGATCCACCGGCAATCAACGTCCCAGCAAAGGCGATCCCCAGCCCTGACAGCCACCAGACAGGCCGCAGTTGCAGGTTGCCCGATACATCCGCTCCGTAAAGCCCGCGTAATGTGGCCGCGACATCGGGCAAAAGCAGCGCCGCAATCACATAGCCCAGCGCGACACCAATCACGCCGGCGACCAGCGCAAAGACCAGCAATTCCGCCAGCATCAGCCCGATCAGACGATTTAACGGCACGCCCAGCGCGCGCAGCGTACGCACCATGCCGCGTCGCTGTTCAAACGCCAAACCGATGGCGCCGTGGACGATGAATATACCGACGGCAAAGGACAGCAGGCCAAAGGCGGTCAGGTTCAGGTGGAAGCTGTCGGTCAGCCCGGCGATATCGGTGCCGCCCTGGGCTGCCTGCATGGTCAGATCAGGGGCCACTTCGCCCAATGCAGGCAGGCCGACAGGTTGATCCGGCATTACCAACAGACTGTCGATCAGCCCCTCGCGGCCCAATAGCGCTTGCGCTGTGCCGATATCGGCGACGGCAGTATCATTGGCCAGATCGTCAGCGATCAGCACCTCGACCCCGTCGAGCCGCGCGGCGGTGGCGGCGTTCGCGAAAACCTGCGCGCTGCCCGTCAGAAAAGCGCCAAGGTCAGTGCCACCGCCCAGACTGACCGGTCCCATCCCGCTGGGCGCTGTCAGAGCATCAAGACCGATCAGGCGCACACCATTCAGATCACCCGTGACCATTGGGCTGACCTGCCAGCCTGCACGCCGCAAAGCGATGTAGTTATCCTGTGCAAAAGCCCCGCCATCGCGCGCAACAAGGCGGTCATAGCGCCCTTCGTCCAGTGTGCTGGCAGCGGCGTCATAGCTTGCCCGCGCTTCCGCATTGATCGCCTGCACGCCGGACCACAACCCAGTCGCCAGCGCCAACCCCGCCAGAAGCGTGAACAATTGCAACGGGTTGCGCCACCAATGCGATAGCAATGCGCCAAAGGCTGCCCGCGTCATGCCACCTGCCCTGCACGCAGATGCAGTCGGCGCTGCAAACGACCGGCAAGCGCCTGTGAATGTGTCACCATCAGCAGGCCTGCGCCCGTCTCGGCCACCAGTTCAAGCATCATATCCATGACGGTGGCAGCGGTGCCTTCATCCAGGTTGCCGGTCGGCTCATCGGCCAGCACCAATGCAGGGCGCGGGGCGAGCGTGCGGGCAATCGCCACACGCTGTTGCTGGCCACCTGACAGTTGTTCGGGATATTTGCGCAGATGGTCCGTCAGGCCCATCCTGTCGGCCAGTACGGCACACCAATCGGCATCATGCCGCCCTGCAAGGCGCGCCTGAAACGCGATATTGTCAGCTATTTTCAGGCTGGGGATCAGATTGAACTGCTGGAACACCACACCGACCGTTCCGCGCCGCAATGCCGCGCGGCCTGCGTCATCAAGGCGGGCGATATCCTGACCCTGAAGAAGGATACTGCCTGCATCAGGCCGATCCAGCCCGCCGATCAGGTGCAGCAGGGTGCTTTTGCCACTACCCGATTCGCCGGTCAGCGCAAGGCTTTCGCCCGCCTCTAGCGTCATGCTGACACCGCGCAGCACCGCAAACGGGCCATCGGCGGTTGCATAGGTCTTGGACAGGTTATCGACGGTCAGTAATGTCATGCCGTTGAAATAACACATGCCCCACCAAAGGAAACGCCCGCCCCTGCGTTTTAGGCACTGCCGCGACGTTCTGGCTTTTGTGCGGGGGACAATGCGGTAAGCTGACGGCAACATAGTGGAGGATATCATGACCGACATCGTCATTCTGGGCGGCGCACGCACCGCCATTGGCACTTTCGGCGGCGCGCTGGCAGGGACCACGCCGATTGAACTTGGGACTGTGGTTGCCAAAGCAGCGTTGGAAAGGTCCGGCGTTGCGGGTGACCAGATCGGCCATGTCGCGTTTGGCCATGTCATCAACACCGAACCCAAGGACATGTATGTCAGCCGTGTCGCCGCAATGCAGGCAGGCGTGCCCGATACGGTGCCCGCGATGAACGTGAACCGGCTGTGCGGGTCTGGCGTGCAGGCGATCATTTCGGTCGCGCAGTCGCTGATGCTGAATGATGCCGATTTCGGGCTTGCTGGCGGGTCCGAGAATATGAGCAGGTCACCCTATATCATTTCCGACCAGCGCTGGGGCGCGAAAATGGGCGATATCCGCACGCAGGATATGATGCTGGGCGCGCTGAATTGTCCCTTTGGCACCGGCCATATGGGGATCACGGCGGAAAACGTCGCAGGCGAACATGCTATCACCCGCGAAGAGATGGACGCCTTTGCCCTGCAAAGTCAGGAACGCGCGGCAGCTGCCATCGCCGCGGGCTATTTCGACGACCAGATCACGCCGGTGCAGGTTCGTGTCAAGCGTGACACCGTGGATTTCATCCGCGACGAACACCCCAAGGCCACCACGGCAGAGGCTCTGGCAGGGCTGCGCCCTGTGTTCCGCAAGGATGGTGCCGTGACAGCAGGCAATGCATCCGGCCTGAATGACGGGGCCGCCGCCATCGTGCTGGCACGCGCTGATGCAGCAGCGGCCGCAGGGCTGACGCCGCGTTTCCGTATACTCGGGTACGCCCATGCCGGTGTCCGGCCAGAGGTCATGGGCATCGGCCCCGTCCCTGCCGTGCAGGCTCTGCTGAAAAAGACCGGGCTGAAGGCGGATGATTTCGACGTGATCGAATCGAACGAAGCTTTTGCCGCGCAGGCGCTGGCTGTTTCCAAAGAGCTGGGGTTCGACCCCGCCCGCGTGAACCCGAATGGCGGCGCGATTGCATTGGGCCATCCGGTGGGTGCGACGGGTGCTATCATCACGGTGAAGGCGATGTACGAGCTGGACCGGACAGGGGGCAAGCGCGCGCTAATCACCATGTGCATCGGCGGCGGGCAGGGTATCGCGCTGGCGATTGAACGGATCTAGGCCGGATAATCGCGCGCAAACACCCAAGTGTCGCCGTCCGACAGGTCGGCGTCATAGGCGTATCCGCCGCTGGTGAAATCCTTGATCGCATCCGCATCGGTCAGGCGATTTTCGACGATGAACCGCGCCATCGCACCGCGTGCACGTTTGGCGAAAAAGCTGACGATGCGCGGCTTGTCGTCTTTCACTTCCATGAAACTGGGGGTGATGACGCGCAACTTTAGCGCCTTGCGGTCCACCGCGCCGAAATATTCCTGACTGGCGCAATTGACCAGCGTATCGGTACCGACCGCTGCGGCCTGCGTATTCAACGCCTTGGCGATGGTGTCGCCCCAATAATCATAAAGCGACGTACCCCGGCGTGTTTTCAGCTTGCTACCCATTTCCAGCCGGTAAGGCTGGATCGCATCAAGCGGGCGTAGCAGGCCGTAAAGCCCTGACAGAATCCCCAGATGTTCCTGCGCCCAAGCCAGATCATCCTCGGAAAGGGTTTTCGCCTCCAGCCCCTGATAGGTGTCGCCGTTAAAGGCAAGCGCGGCAGGTTTGACCGTTTCCGGTGCAGGGTCGGCGGCAAAAGCCTTGAACCGGTCGCGGTTCAGGCGGGCCAGGTCATCGGAGATCGACATCAGGCTTTTCAGATCGCCCAAGGTCAGGCCCCGCGCAGTTTTGGCCAGTCGGACGGCATCATCCTGATAGACAGGCTGGGTTGCCTGCACTTGCACGGGGTCCATATCAAGCGATTTGGCGGGGGAGATCACAACAAGCATCAATACATCCTTCGGTCTTTGATACGGGATGTAACATGGTGCGCGACGATGACCAGCCCACAGGCCGATGTCAGTTCAGCTGGACCTGCAACGGATATAGCCCATCCTCGAACGGGCCGAACAATTCGTCCAGATCAGGGTGATCCACCGGTTCGCCAGACTGATCCGCGACCAGATTCTGTTCGGACACATAGGCCACGTAAAAGCTTTGGTCGTTTTCGGCCAGCAAGTGGTAGTACGGCTGGTTTTTCAGAGGGCGGCTATCCTCTGGAATAGCGTTGTACCATTCGTCGGTGTTTGAAAAAATCGCATCGACATCGAAAACCACACCGCGAAACGGATGTTTGCGGTGGCGGACAATCTGCCCAAGATGGTATTTTGCGTGCTTTTTCAGCATAGATCAGGCCCTTCACCACCAATATATGGCATTTTCGGTGACAATGTCCACGGCTGACCTTGCGGGCCTTAAGTCCATCTTCAGACAATACGAGGATGATCACATTACCGCTGATCGCGGCTTTTGTGAACAAAACAAGCCGGGTTAGCAGTTTCCACACCGGTCAAAACAGGCTAGGGTAAGAAAAAACAAAATATGGCGACGGGCGAATGAGCAGATATCTCCGCGCACTGGCACTTTTGGTTATTCTCGGCAGCTGCGGCAGCAGTGGGAATTTCTCGGCGCCGCGCAACCTAAACGACGCTTGCAGCATCGCGAGCGAACGACCCCATTACTATCGCGCTTTTCAGGCGGCAGAGCGTAAATACGGCGTGCCTGTGCCGACGATGATGGCGATGATGTATCAGGAAAGCAAATTTATCGGGGATATCCGGCCGCCGCATACCTATGCGCTAGGCGTGATCCCGATCGGGAGACAGTCATCTGCCCTTGGCTATAGTCAGGCGCTGGACGGCACCTGGCGCGAATATCAACAAGAAGGTGCGGGCAACCGCGTCCGGCGCGACAACATCAACCATGCGACCGATTTCATGGGCTGGTATATGACCAAGACCGTCGCGGAAACCGGCGTGCCGCTGCATGATACGCGCAACCAGTATCTGGCCTATCATGACGGGCGGCAGGGTTATCTGCGCGGCACATGGCGGTCCAAGTCCTGGCTGATCCGCATCGCGGGCGAGGTCGAACAACGCGCAGTCATGTATGACACGCAACTGCGGGCCTGCCGCAGACGCTAGGTAGCAACTTGTAAGACGGAACAACGACATGGCCTACGCCAAACAGATCGCAGCGCTGATTTTTGGACTGTCTTTTGCGGCCCCTGCTATGGCCGCGACTGTCAGCTGCAATACGAATATTGATGGTCAGCCGTATCAGATATTCTACGACGATGCCGAACCATATTATTCGTCGTTCCGTGAACGTATTTTCAGCCGAAATACCTGCCCCGGCGCAGTTGTCGTCGCCTTTCTGACACCCGAACTGACACCAGCGGAACGTCAGGTGTTCTGTTCCAACTACGATGCGCGCACCAGAAGCCATTCAATGCCCGCCCAAGGCCGCCGCGATGCCTATGGCCGCTGTGTAGAACCGTCGCGCACATGCCGGTTGGTAAACACCACAAGGGATCAGGCGATGGATCTGGTCGGCCTTGGCGAAGAAGCCGAGAATCGCACATTGACCAGTCGCGTGTCGTCAACGGTTTCGGCGGTGACCCATAGTTCAGGTGCGATGGTTCTGTCGGGCAATGCGGGCACGATCACCGGACTGCTGTCATCCGCCGGTGCCGCCATCGGCGCACCTACGATGCTGGCCGGCGCAGCGGCGAGCGTGGTGGTCATCGGCGGTGCGGTCTATTTGTGCGGGGATGAGGATTAAAGAGACAACTATTGGGTCCACCACCCACGTGATCAAGCAGTTTTGACGCAGTAGTCGTAAAGATCTGTTGCCCAGTCATTTGTAAGTGCTTGCCTGATAGCGGTCGCATGCCGACGACGCGCGACCTCTGACAACTTTGCAAGCCGACCACCAGTGATTTCGTCCATCTCTCGCATGGCATCCTTTATAAGTTCGGCCCGCGTTGCCAAATCAAAATTCTCGGACGTGTTTTTGTTTCTTTTCTTCCAGTACTTTTTGCCAATTTCTCGATTTGCCTGATGAGCACTGCCTTTGGCACTTTTCAAAATATAACTTGATGCGTCCCGCACGATGTAATGGTTTACTTGCGCAAAGCGTTGCAATGCGGGGTCAGTACAACGGAAATTCTTAAGCGCGAATTCGTCCTTCTTCAAACCTGAGCCGTTCACAATCTTCAACTCTTCCGGAGGCAGCTTTGCGCCACGCGGCACGTGGATACCAGGGCGGGTGTATGATTCGTTTCGAAATAGCGATTTGAACGGCTCAAGACCATTGGCCAAAAGGCTGCGGTCCGCACACTTTGTAAAGTGCTGGGTAACTAGCCCTTCAGGGGGCGACAGATGTCCAGAATGTCCGAAATGCAGCCAATTGACATGAGCGCAATCGAAATCCGGCATATGCGCAATCAGGTCAGGCAGAGTGTGATTGCCGCAATGGATGACGAGAAACTCGTCAAGATCGAGTGCCATTACCCAGTCAGCGCCTTGATACTCTTTCATTCGCGTTGCGCGCATGTAGGCTTTGACCTGGTGTCGCCCGCGAGCAGCTTTGTTGTATTTATAGGTAATCAACTTATGTTTAGCGAGGGTCGCAAGAATTTCGTGTGTCCCATCAGTTGAATCATTTTGAAAAACAATGATTTCATCGAAGCCGATCATCCGATGGTATGCG
>PUNR01000032.1 GCA_003551805.1 Loktanella sp. | reverse complement strand
GGTTGCGTGCCGGTGCTGCGCGTGTCCTGATCTCTGGCCCGTCGGCTGCGGCGGATATCACCATTGTTATGGGCGCAAATGACGACCTGTTGGCGGATCAGCAGATTGTGTCAAACGCATCTTGTACCACGAATGCGCTGGCGCCTTTGGTGCGCCTGATCGACGACAGGTGGGAGCTGACGACGGGCTGGATGACGACGATCCATTGCTACACCGGAAGTCAGCCCACAATTGATGCGCCGCGTGGTGATTTCATGCGCAGCCGTGCCGCTGGCCTGTCGATGGTGCCGACGACGACATCGGCGCAGAAACTGTTGGGCGATGTGCTGCCGCAGATTGCCGGAAGGATCGAGGCTGCGGCACTGCGGGTGCCTGTCGCGTCGGTCTCGGCGATTGATCTGGCTGTGGTGGTGCGCGACACGCCCGATCTTGCGGGGTTGCATGCGGTGCTGCGCGCGCAGACCGGCGTGATCGGTCATACTGACAAGCTGCTGGTATCATCCGACCTGCGTGCGCGACCAGAAAGCCTGATCGTGGCCTTGCCCGAAACCCGTGTCACCGCTGGGGGGATGCTGCGGGTGTTCGGCTGGTATGACAACGAATGGGGCTTTTCCTGCCGGATGCTGGATATGGCCGCGCGTATGTAATGTGCAAACCCGCCCTTGGCCTTGTGGACCAGCGCACCAAGGCGGGGCCTTTTACTTTGGTCAAGGCGGGCCTAGGTATCAGCCATCCAATACAAAGGCCCCCCGATGACTGCAATCGTATCCGTCAAGAACCTGCGCAAAGCCTATGACGGCGGGTTTGAGGCGCTCAAATCCGTCAATCTGGAGATTGAAGAGGGCGAGATCCTTGCCTTGCTTGGTCCCAATGGCGCGGGCAAGACTACGCTGATTTCCACGATCTGTGGGATTATCACGCCGACATCAGGCACGATCACGGTGGGTGGTTTCGACACGCAGACAGATTTCCGCGCCACGCGGTCGATGATCGGGCTGGTGCCGCAGGAAATCAGTCTGGAACCGTTCGAGACAGTGTTCAGCACCGTGCGTTTCTCGCGTGGCTTGTTCGGCAAACCGCGCGATGACGCCAAGATCGAGGAAATTCTGGCGCAATTGTCGCTCGCTGACAAACGCGACAACAAGGTCATTACGCTATCGGGCGGTATGAAACGCCGCGTGCTAATCGCCAAGGCGCTGGCGCATGAACCGCGCGTGCTTTTCCTTGATGAACCCAGCGCGGGCGTTGATGTCGAATTGCGCAAGGATATGTGGGATGTCGTAGCCAAGCTGAAGGCATCGGGCGTCACGATCATCCTGACCACCCATTACATCGAAGAGGCCGAGGCGATTGCCGACCGTGTCGGTATCATTGCCAATGGTGAAATTCTGCTGATCCAGAACAAGGCCGAACTGATGGCACAGATGGGCCAGAAACAACTGCGCATTGATCTGTCGGTGGCCACGCCAGACATTCCCGCCGCCTTGGCGCAGTACGAATTGCACCGCGCGCCGGATGGCCGCAGCCTGACCTATACCTATGACACCAAGGGGCCGCGCACCGGCATCACGACCTTGCTGAACGATTTGCAAAACGCCGGTTTGCAGATGAAAGACCTGCAAACCCAACAAAGCAGCCTTGAAGACATCTTTGTCGGATTGGTGAAGGAAGACCAATGAACCTGAACGCAGTCAAAACGATCTACATGCATGAAATGGCCCGGTTCCGGCGCACGATCATGCAATCTCTTGTGTCGCCGGTGCTGTCCACATCGCTTTATTTTGTGGTCTTCGGTGCCGCCATCGGCAGCCGGATTGATCAGGTCGAAGGGGTGGGTTACGGCGCGTTCATCGTGCCGGGGCTGATTATGCTGTCGGTGATGACGCAGGCGACCACGAACGCGAGTTTCGGGATCTATTTCCCGAAATTCACCGGCACCATTTATGAATTGCTGTCCGCACCCGTCAGCTTTCTGGAGATTGTGGCGGGCTATGTGGGCGCTGCGGCAACCAAGGCCTTGTTCATCGGGCTGATTATTCTGCTGACGGCGTTTTTCTTTATCGACATCCAGATCGCGCATCCGTTTGCGATGATCGCCTTGTTGGTGCTGACCTGTATCAGTTTTTCGCTACTGGGGTTCATCATCGGCATCTGGGCGGGCAATTTTGAACAATTGCAACTGATCCCGCTGCTGGTGATTACGCCTTTGGTGTTTCTTGGCGGGTCGTTCTATTCGATCACCATGCTGCCGCCTGTCTGGCAGACGATCACCTTGTTCAATCCGGTCGTCTATCTTATCTCCGGCTTTCGCTGGTCGTTTTTCGGGACGGCGGATGTCAGTATCGGGGTGTCGCTGTTGGCCATCGCTTTGTTCACGGCACTTTGCCTTGGCTTTATCGGCTGGATTTTCCGCACGGGCTGGCGCATCCGGCAATAACCTTGCGGGGCGGCTTTAACGGTTTAAGTAGGTGGTTATGAAATATATCCCATTCGTGAAATCGCCCCCGTTTGTCGCCGTGATCCGCCTGCAAGGCGCGATTGCCAATTCAGGGCGCGGCCTTGACAGCCCCGGCCTTGGGCCTGTTATCGAAAAAGCCTTCAGCAAGGGCAAGCCCGCCGCTGTTGCGCTGGAAATCAACTGTCCGGGCGGGTCGCCCGTGCAATCATCCCTGATCGCTTCACACATCCGGCGGTTGGCGGATGAAAAGAAAGTGCCGGTCTTTGCCTTTGTCGAGGATGTCGCGGCATCGGGCGGTTATTGGCTGGCCTGTGCTGCGGATGAAATCTTTATCGATTCCTGTTCGCTGACCGGTTCAATCGGGGTTATCAGCGCCGGTTTCGGCGCGCATCAGGCGATTGACAAGGTCGGGATCGAACGACGTGTCCACACCGCAGGCAAATCCAAAAGCCTGATGGACCCGTTCAAACCCGAAAAGCCCGAAGATGTCGCCAAGCTGAAAGGCTGGCTGGAAGACCTGCACGCGACTTTCATATCTTACGTCAAATCCCGTCGCGGGCCCAAACTGACCGACGACCCCGACCTGTTCACAGGCGAGGTGTATATCGGCCAGAAAGGCATTGAGGTCGGGTTGGTTGACGCCATCGGGCATATGGTGCCGGTGATGAAAGCGCGTTTCGGTGACAAGGTCCGGTTCCGCCGCTATGGGCAGAAAAGGTCGATCCTGTCGCGCTTTGGTGCGCAGATTGTTGATGATGCGGTGGCCGGGATCGAAGAACGCGCCGCTTTCGCGCGGTTTGGCCTATGATCGTCAAATCCATCTTTCTGTTTCTGGCCTTCATGATCGTGCTGGGCATTTTCGGCAAATGGCGGTTTCCGGGGCAAAGCACGCTTGCCAATGCCAAATGCCCGAAATGCCAAAGGTTCCGGATCGGCAAAGGCCCCTGCGCTTGTGAAAAGGGCCGCCCATGAAGGCGCTGGTGACAGGTGCGGGTGCGCGGCTGGGGCAGGCGATGGCGCTGTATCTGGGGCAGCGCGGCTATGACGTTGCAGTACATTACGCCGGATCACTGGCCGGTGCGCAGGACACCGTGGCGCAATTGCGCGCTATGGGGCGGCAGGCGGTCGCATTGCAGGCTGATCTGCTGGATGAGGATGCCACGACCGCCCTTGTCGGCCGCGCGACAGCCGCGCTGGGTGGGCCACTGACCTGTTTGGTCAACAACGCGTCAATCTTTGAACATGACACGGTCCAGTCGGCGACCAAGGCCAGTTGGGACCGCCATATCGGGTCTAACCTGCGGGCGCCGTTTCTGCTGACGCAGGCCTTTGCGTTGCAAGCGCCCAAAGCAGGGACCGATGCGATGGGGGAACCGGTCGCGCAGGCGCTGATCGTGAACATGATCGACCAGCGTGTGCATAAACTGACGCCGGAATTCATGACTTACACGATTGCCAAGATGGGTCTGTGGGCGATGACCCGCACCACGGCGCAGGCGCTGGCGCCCGATATTCGTGTCAACGCGATCGGCCCCGGCCCGACGTTGCAGGGCGCGCGGCAGTCGTCAGATCATTTCGCCCGCCAGCGCGCGGCGACGGTTTTGCAGCGCGGTGCGAACCCTTCCGATATCTGCGCGGCGCTGGGATATTTCCTTGATGCGCCTGCCGTGACAGGGCAAATGCTTGCCGTGGATGGCGGGCAACATCTGGCTTGGGAAACCCCCGATGTGCTGGGCGTGGAATAGCCAGCCGCAAAAGTTACGCACCGCGCCTGCCTGTATTCACGGAACTGTCATAAAGCCCCTGTTTTTCAACGCGTTAAGATAACCTTAATTAAAATATCGTTGAAAAACAAAGAGCTAGCAAACCGCTTAATTTTTAGGCAAAGCGACGAAGTGGGCCTGAAACAAGGATAAAATCCTGATACCCGCAGTTCATCCACTGACTTATCCACACAAACGGTGGATGCCTTTCCTCTTGTCCCCGCTGCGTTACCATTGCAGCAGCCCTAGAATCAAAGACCGCACCGCATGACTGACATCGCCCCCACCGGATATGACGTGATCCATGGCTATTTGCGTAGCCTTGACAGCTCTCCCGGGGTGTACCGGATGCTGGATGCGGATAGCCGCGTGCTTTATGTGGGCAAGGCGCGCAACCTCAAGGCGCGGGTCAGCAATTATTCACGCCCCGGCCCGCATTCGCCGCGCATCGCGCGGATGATTTCGGAAACGGCATCGATGATGTTTCTGACCACGCGGACAGAGACCGAAGCGCTGTTGCTGGAACAGAACCTGATCAAGCAGCTGAAGCCGCGTTACAATGTGCTGCTGCGCGATGATAAATCTTTTCCCAATATCCTTGTGACCGGCGATCACGACTTTCCGATGATCCGCAAACATCGCGGTGCGAAAAGCCAAAAGGGGAATTATTACGGCCCCTTCGCCGGTGCCGGTGCGGTCAATCGCACGCTGTCGCAATTGCAGCGGGTGTTCCTGCTGCGCAACTGCACCGACAGTGATTTTGAAACCCGCACGCGGCCTTGTCTGCAGTATCAGATCAAACGCTGTTCCGGTCCCTGTTGCGGGATGATCAGCAAGGCGGATTACGCGCTGTCGGTGAAAGAGGCCGAAAATTTCCTGCAAGGCCGCACCAAGGGCATTCAGGAGGCGCTTGCCGCCCAGATGCAGGCCGC
>PUNR01000296.1 GCA_003551805.1 Loktanella sp. | reverse complement strand
GACAGCGCCTATGTCGCGCAACATGTCAGCGGGTTTGAGGATGCGTTGGACGCGGCCCGCGCCTCTGACCCCGCGATCACCGGGCTGGCGGCGGATGATCTGGCACTGTTTCTGGACTGGTTCGTGACGACTGACCGTGTGGTGACAATCTATTCGCAGGGGATCAACCAATCGTCCAGCGGCACGGACAAGGTGAACGCGATCCTGAATTGCCATCTGGCGACAGGCCGCATTGGCCGGCCCGGCATGGGGCCTTTGTCCGTTACCGGCCAGCCCAACGCCATGGGCGGGCGCGAGGTGGGAGGGCTTGCCAATACGCTCGCCTGTCATTTGGAGCTTGAAAACCCTACCCACCGCAACGCCGTCCAGCGCTTTTGGCAAAGCCCTGCGATGCCTGTGACATCTGGTCTGAAAGCCGTTGATCTGTTTGCAGCCGCAGGTGATGGCCGGATCAAGGCGCTATGGATCATCCACACCAATCCTGCCGTGTCGATGCCCGATGCGAATGCCGTGGCACGCGCGATTGCGGGCTGCGATTTCGTTGTGGTCAGTGATATCACGCAGACAGATACGACGCGTCTAGCCGATGTGATCCTGCCTGCTACAGCTTGGGGTGAAAAATCCGGCACTGTCACCAATTCCGACCGCACTATCAGCCGCCAGCGTGCCTTTTTGCCTGCCCCCGGTCAGGCGCGTGACGATTGGCGCATGATCGCGGATGTTGCTGCGCGGATGGGCTGGGGCGATGCCTTTGATTGGGACAACGCCGGTGCGGTTTTTGCCGAATATGCACGTCTTTCGGGTGTCGCGGGCGATCTGGGCGGGGATTTTGATATCTCGGGGCTGGCGCAGGTGGATTATGATGCACTGCCGCCGACACGCTGGCCCGTCAGTACGCGCAAAACCGGTGGCAGGTTCTTTGCCGATGGCGGTTACTACACGCCTGATGCGCGCGCGCGGATGCTGCCGGTCACGCCGCGCCTGCCAGTGGCGCGCACAGCCCCGCGCTATCCGTTCCGGCTGAACACAGGGCGGGTGCGCGACCAGTGGCATACGATGACGCGGACGGCATTGGCACCGCGCCTGAACCAGCATATCGCTGAACCGTTTCTGGAAATTCATCCTGCTGATGCTGTGAATCTTGGCCTTGGCACCGCCACGCTTGCCTGTGTTGAAAGCCCTACGGGGCAGGCGATCTTGCGCGTCGCGATCACCGACCGCGTGCAGCAAGGGCAGGTCTTTGCGCCGATGCACTGGACCGGTGATACCGCGCCAGCAGGCCGGATTGATGCGGTCGTGGCGGCGGTCACGGACCCAGTCTCTGGTCAGCCCGAAAGCAAGGCGGCGGTTGTGGCGATCACTGCGCTGAACCCCGCATGGTATGGCTTTGCCGTTTCCACAGGGGCAATGACGCCTGACGCCACCTATTGGGCACGCGCACGGCACACAGGCGGTTGGCGGTGCGAACTGGCAGGACAGGTGGCGCCCGCTGATTGGGAGGATTACGCCCGCAAGCTGTTCAACC
Organism: Loktanella sp.; assembly: GCA_003551805.1. Classification (GTDB taxonomy): domain Bacteria; phylum Pseudomonadota; class Alphaproteobacteria; order Rhodobacterales; family Rhodobacteraceae; genus Yoonia. The sequence goes on along the minus strand of PUNR01000296.1, from coordinate 3,665 downwards.
TGCCCGACGCCACTTGCCTCAGCGTCGCGGACCAGACGCGCGGCACGCACCGTCTGGCGCTGATGGCCGAGGGGCGGACTTTAGCCGCGCTTTTCGTCGCACCTGAGCCCGTGCAACTGGCGCGCGGACATGTGGCGGACCTTGTGGGGCATACAGGGGCAGCCTTGCTTGCCGGGCGGCCCGGTGCAGGGATGCCCGACACCGGACCCACCGTTTGTGCCTGTTTCAACATCGGGCTGCACACGATCACGGCGGCGGTTGCAAGGCAGAACCTGACCTCGGTCGCTCAGATCGGGGCGGCTTTGCAGGCAGGCACGAATTGCGGATCGTGCCGCCCGGAACTGGCCGCGCTGCTGGCCAAGCGGTTGGAGGCGGCGGAATGACCCTTGCCCCTTATATCCACGCCATGGGTCGCGGTCCGGGGCGCGCGCGCAACCTGACAGTGGCCGAAGCCGAGGATGCAATGCGCCTGATCCTGTCCGGTCAGGCCGACCCCCATGCCGTCGGCGCGTTGCTGATGCTGATGCGCTACTGCGGCGAAACGCCAGAAGAGATAGCAGGTTTCACCCGTGCTGTCCGCGCAACGCTACCGGTTATGCCGCAGGTGGATCTGGACTGGCCCAGCTACGCCGCCGGTCGGTCGCGTGGGGTGCCTTGGTTTTTGTTGTCAGCGCGACTGATTGCACAATCGGGTGCGCGGGTCTTGCTGCATGGCTGGAATGCCTATCAATCGGACGGGGCAGATGTCCGTTCTGCGCTGCTTCTTGCAGGGATCATTCCGGCAAGCAGCCCTGATGACGCTGCCCGCCTGCTGGATCGGGATGGCATCACCTACTTGCCAATCGAAAACTTCGCCCCTTCTGTGCTGGACCTGCTGCGCCTGCGTGATGTCTTGGGGCTGCGGTCTTGTATCAATACGGTCTGCCGCATGATGAACCCAGCACAGGCAAATGCGGCGGTGCAGGGGGTGTTTCACCCACCTTACCGTGACCTGCAACAGGCGGCGGGTGCGCTGTTGGGGCAACCTGATCTGTGCATCCTCAAAGGCGGTGGCGGGGAATTCGAACGCCATCCCACCAAGGATATTACCTTGTTTCGCCTGCAAGGCGGCCAGTCGCTGACCACAATCTTGCCCGAACTGCTGCCTGAGACGCGGCGGTTGGCCGATGATCCGCACCCGCCACAGGCACTGGCAGCACTTTGGGCGGGTCAGCTGCAGGACCACTTTGCCCAATCTGTCGTGACCGGCACAGCCGCCGCCGCGCTGATTGCGCTGGGCCATCCGCCCGCAACAGCGCACGCAAAGGCGGAAACGCTTTGGGCCACGCGCCCCCATCTTCTGCCCGTCTGAAGGAGCTTTGCCATGAAAACTTTCCCGATGTTTTTGCAAATGGCCGGTCGCCATGTCGTGATTGTCGGCGGTGGGGAACAAGCAGCGCAAAAGGCGCGGCTGATGATAAAGACCGAAGCGCGATTGGTGCTGGTCGCCCCCGAACTGGACCCTGAACTGGCCGATCTGGTGCAACAAGGGCGTGCCGAACAGGTGGCGACCTTGACCATTGACGTGTTCCGCGATGCCGCGCTGGTCTTTGTCGCGACGGGCTGCGTGGGGTTGGATTATGCCGTGCATGCACTGGCAAAGGCGGCGGGCGCATTGGTCAATGTCGTGGACCGGCCTGCGCTTTGCGATGCGACAACGCCGTCGCTGGTGGACCGTGATCCGGTGGTGGTTGCGATCTCGACCGAAGGCACCGCCCCCGTGCTGGCCCGCCAGATCAAATCGCAGATGGAATCCCTGCTGGAACCCGCCTTGGGCGATCTGGCCGCGCTTGCGGGCAGGCTGCGGCCAGAGGTGGCACGCCAGATCCCGCGCAGCGAACGGCGGTTTTTCTGGGATTGGGTGTTTGGCGGATCACCCCGGCAAGCCATGGCGCGCGGGGCTGCACGCGAGGCGGCAAGCATGATCAAAGACGCGCTGGCCACGGGTAAACTGGCCCCGGTGCAAGGCGCAATTGCCCTTGTCGGGGCCGGACCGGGCGCTGCGGACCTGTTGACATTACGTGCGCTTCGGCTGCTGCAAGAGGCGGATGTGATCTATTACGACCGTCTGGTTGACCCTGCCGTCCTCGAACTCGCTCGGCGCGATGCAGAGCGTGTTTTTGTGGGTAAAGAGGTGGGCGCCTGTGCGTGGCCACAGGACCGGATCAACGCCGTGATCGTCGCCTCTGCCCGCCAAGGGCGCAAGGTCGTGCGCCTGAAATCCGGCGATCCGGGTGTCTTTGGGCGTGTCAGCGATGAAATCGCCGCCGCCCGCGCCGCTGGCATCCCGATTGAAATTGTGCCGGGCATCACCGCCGCCAGTACGGCAGCGGCCAGCCTTGGGCGGGGGTTGACCGAACGGGGTGTCACTGACCGTGTGATGCTGGCCACTGCAACCTGCAAACCAGGTGATCCTGATCCCGACTGGGCGGGCACGTTACAGCCCGGCACAACGCTCGCGGTCTATATGGGCGTGCACAAAGCGGAACAGATGGTCGATAGATGCCGCAGGGCCGGCATCCCTATGACGCTTGAGGTTGATGTCGTCAGCCATGCCAGCACGGCACGCGAACAGGCGATAAGCTGCAGCCTTGGGGCCTTGGTGGTCACTTTGGCCCGACGCGGTATCGCTAACCCTGCGCTGATGTTGGTTCGGTGGCCCAAAGGCTGTCCCACAGTTGCAGGAAATCCAAGGCACGGGCAAGGTGTGACTCAAGCCGCGCTTACCGGACTGGCGGTGTGATCTGCCAAGCCGTACAGGCCGGTTATCCAGTATCTCGCGTAACATCATTCGCCCTGCCACAGCACCGATGGAGGAGGTGTTTATCGGGTCAGAACGGGGTCAGCAATCTGCCAGCCGGATATATCAGGGCTGTGGGCCGACACCAAGGGCGGTCAGTGATGCGCCGATCACCGCATCCAGATCCTGTTCGATCGACACGTGCAGAACGCCTTCGTCTACAGGTTCTTCCAATTGGGTGAACTGACTTTTCAGCATCTTTTCACCAATAAAGTAATGGCCGTTTCGCGCGCGCATCCGTGCGCTGATCGTTTCGAAGCTGCCCCGCAAATACACAAAGGTCAGTGCCGGATCAGCAGCACGCAGCTGATTGCGGTAATCCCGCTTCAACGCAGAACAGGCCAGCACAAGACGGTCTTGCGCTGCGATCAAGTCTGCCAGCGCAGTCAGCCAACCGACCCTGTCGTCATCATTCAGCGGCTGCCCCGATGCCATCTTGGCAACGTTTTCAGGGCTGTGCAGGCTGTCTGCGTCGACAAAGGGTATATCAAGCCGCCGCGCGAGTGCTTGCCCTACAGCAGTCTTTCCGGACCCTGACACACCCATGACAATTGCTTTTTTAACTTTGTTCATCGCATTTACCGTCTGCTTGTTCTAGGCGCAGATAGCGTCAGCGCCCGCATGTTTCGCCTGACAAAAGCAGAAAGTTGCGGGTTGAACCAGTCAGGACGTCAAGCTGGCACTTTTGCCAGTAATCCGCAGTCCGGTTTCGCGATCAAACAGGCAAAGAGAGCCGCGTGTGACGCTTAACCGGATTGGTGTGACGGAGTCTTCATCCAGCCGCCCGGGAACTTTGGCGGTCATGGATGTGCCGCCAAGATCGAAG
>PUNR01000185.1 GCA_003551805.1 Loktanella sp. | reverse complement strand
CAGCAATGTACCGGCAGCAAAACAGACGAAGTTGAAGTTGTCGAAAATGGTTGGGGAAAAACCAAGAGTCGACATGACAGTGTCTCGATCGATTACCGGTGCCGAGTCTATCGTTATTGAAGACAAGGTTGTAACGTTATTCCAAGCGTTTGGATTATCCCCCGCCGGTCTGATAAACAGGTTTCCTAACGAATCTTGCATGACGATCCCCGGTAATACTACCGTCGTGAAACTGCCAGTCGTTTGATCAAAGGTTTCAACGGAAAAGTTACCTCGGACGAACGTACTGATTTGTGTGGTCACCACGTTGCCGGAGGCCGGATCAGTATAGGTGAAGCTTGATGTTTGATTTTGGTATGTGGTGCGCCATGCCCCGCTGACTGGATTGGAACCAGTGACTTGGACTCCGGCTAGTTCACCGCTTCCTTGGGCCGTCCACCCATTCAGAGCCTCCGCTTGGGTCGGCGTGACAACTGTAGTGGGGCTGGGATTTATCTGACTCCCAAAGTTGCCAATATATAACCAGTTTGTTGTTACCATAATATTTGCGCCTTACTCATAAACTGCATGTTTCTTACTTCGCTCCACTCTATACGTGTTTGCAAAACAGAAAACATAAAATTTTGACTAAGTTGTGGCTATAAAACGGCATAGGACAGCAGAAGGCGACGTCGTCGCCTTCTGCCGTAGCCGTACCAAACAGGCGGGCAGGTGCCGGAAAATGTTGAAGAAACCCGCCGGATTTCGCTTTTTGATATTGATCTTTCCCTTGTGGCGATGAAGATCAGCCAATGTTCAAGAAACTGACATCCTCTGAGGGCGGGCGCGGGTTGCTGTTGATCAGCCCGCCGTTTTTCTATGCGCTGCTGTTGATGGCCTTCCCGTTGGGGGCGATCATCCTGTTCAGCTTCTGGACCCAGAATTTCATGGATGTCGATACGACGTTCACGCTGAACAATTACCGCACCATCATCGAACAACCGATCTATGGCGCGTTGTTGCAGCGGTCTTTGTTCGTTTCCGGCACGGTGACGTTGGTGACGGTGGTGCTGGCCTTTCCCATCGCATATTTCGTGTCGTTCCATGTGCGGTCTGATCGCAAGGCGCTTTGGCTGTTTTTGATCACGATTCCCTTCTGGACGTCCTATCTGATCCGGGTTTTCCTGTGGAAGGTGATCCTTGGCTACAACGGTGTCATCAACACCGGCCTGCTGAATATCGGCCTGATCGACGAACCGCTGACCTTTATCCTTTATAACGTCAATGCGGTCATCATCACGCTGGCCCATGCCTTTGCGCCCTTTGCGATCCTGCCGATTTTTGTGGCGTTGGAAAAGATCGACCGGTCCTTGCTTGAGGCGTCGCAGGATCTGGGGGAAAACAAGGTGATGACGTTTTTCCGCGTGACCTTGCCACTTGCCATGCCGGGTGTCGTCGCTGCGGTGCTGATCGTCTTTATCCCGACCATCGGGGATTATGTGACGCCGGAACTGATGGGCGGGGCAGGTGGTAAGTTGATTGCCAATATGATCCAGACCCAGTTTCTGGCGCTGAACAATGCGCCTTTGGGTGCGGCCTTGGCCGTCGTGGCGATGTTGTCGGTGACGGCGATCAGCCTTGTGTTTGTGTTGCTGAACCGCCGCTGGCTGCGGGGCCGGTCATGAGCTTGCGCGTCTATGCCATCGCCTATCTGATTTTTCTTTATGCGCCGATCGCGCTGTTGCCGATCTTTGCATTCAATGACGCGCGTATCATTGCCTTTCCGCTTTCGGGGTTCACGACCGACTGGTTTGCGGCATTGATGACCAACACGTCGCTACACACGGCTGTGAAGAATTCACTGTTTATCGCGGTGATGACCGCGATTCTGTCGACCTTGCTGGGCATCTGTGCCGCAAGGGCAGGGGCGATGTACCGCTTTCCGGTCAAGGCGGGGATCATGGGGTTCATCATGCTGCCCCTGGTCCTGCCAGAGATTATCGTTGCCGTGTCGCTGCTGGTCGTTGTCGTGCAGATTTTCGATATGGGGCTGTCGCATTGGACGATCATCGCCGCCCATGTGCTGATCTGTACGCCGTTCTGCATCGCCATTCTGAACGGGGCGTTCCAGAATCTTGATCCGTCGATGGAAGAGGCGGCGATGGACCTTGGCGAAAGCCGGTTTTCGGCCTTCCGGCTGGTCACGCTGCCTTTGGTGATGCCGGGGATCATTTCGAGCATGCTAATCGCTTTCACCATCAGCCTTGATGAATTCATCATCGCGTTTTTCCTGTCTGGTGTCAGCCCGACAATGCCGGTCTATATCTGGGGCCTGATGCGGTTCCCGGCGCAACTGCCGGTCGTCATGGCGCTGGGGACTATTCTGGTCGCGCTGTCGATCTTGCTTTTGACTATTGCAGAGCTTTTGCGCCGCCGCGGCATGGCCCGTGCGGGCGTAAAAGACAAAGGGGGCTTTCTTTGACAGCTTTGATCACGCTCAAGGGCGTCAATAAATATTACGGCGATTATCATGCGTTGCGCGATATCGACCTGACGATCAACGCGGGCGAGTTTTTCTCGCTTTTGGGGCCGTCGGGCTGTGGCAAGACCACTTTGCTGCGCACCATCGCGGGGCTGGAGGATGTGTCGGGCGGTGTCGTCATGATCGGTGGCAAGGATATGGCAGGGGTATCCGCCAACCTGCGCCCGACCAACATGGTGTTTCAATCCTATGCGATTTTCCCGCATCTGAGTGTGGCGGAAAACGTGGCTTTCGGCCTGCGCCGCAGGTCTGATCTGTCGAAAGACGACAAGGCCCGCATGGTCGAAGATGCGCTCAGCATGGTTGGTCTGTCCGGTTACGGCAAACGTGCGTCGCATGCGCTGTCCGGTGGACAAAGGCAACGGGTTGCGCTGGCGCGTGCGCTGATCCTGAAGCCTAAGGTCTTGTTGCTGGACGAACCCTTGTCGGCACTTGACAAGAAAATGCGCGAACAGATGCAGGTCGAACTGATCCGGTTGCAGCGCCATGTTGGCATCACCTTTATACTGGTCACCCACGATCAGGAAGAAGCTTTGGTCATGTCCGACCGCATCGCCGTGATGTTCGAGGGAGAGATCGGGCAATTGGCCGACCCCGAAACGCTGTACCGTCGCCCCAATTCGCGCCGTGTGGCAGAGTTTATCGGCAAGATGAATTTTCTGAGCGCCGATGTGCTGGCGCTTGGCGATATGATCGAGGTGGATGTGGCCGGTCTGGGCCGCGTCAGCGTGCAGGCCGAGCAAGCGCCGATGGCGCTGCATAAAGGTGCTGCCGTGGCAGGTGTGCGGCCAGAGACGCTCGCGATTCTGTTTGATGGTGAAACCACCGACCGCAAACTGGTGGATGGTGTCGTTGACGAGGTCGTCTATTACGGTGACATGACCTATTACGATGTACGTGTGGCAGGGATCGACCAGCCACTGAATATCGCGATGAAAAACCTGATCGGGCGCCCGGTGCTTGAAGTCGGTGTGGCAACCAAGGTCGTCTGGGATGAAAGATCGCTAGTACTTCTGGCGTAAGGTGGACTGAAGTCCACCCTACCTGCGCATCTGCTGTCTGCGGATTGCTTTCCGGTCTAGGGTGCCGACCTGATCAGCGCCGCGCCGATACGCGCGCGTACCTCGGCAGGTTCGGACTGTAGGGCCCGCGTCAGCGCCAGAACATCCGCCCGCGCAGCATGCAGCTGGTCAATCAAGGTGATGATCACGCCCAACGCAGTCTCGTCGAGGTCAAGATCGTCTGCCAGTTCGCATAAAAGCTCTAGCCGGACGCGGTCGATCCTGTGAAAGACACGGCCTTTTGCGGTGCCCTCCTGCGCGAGCGGGATGACCATCTCTGCTTCGATAAAAGCGATAAGCCGCGTCGGGGTCAGGCCGGGAATGGCGGCGATGATTTCAGCTTCGGTCAAGTGGTCGGTCATGTCGCGGCCTCTTTCAACATATCCTTGCGCGGGTCATGGGCATTTGTCTTGCGCCATTCGGTCAAAAAATCGCACAGATCATCATCGATCACCGGCGGTGCGACAATACGAAGTTCAATAAGCTGATCGCCCGCAGGCTGACCCCCTGGCTTTGCCACACCGCGACCGCGCAGGCGCAGGATGCGACCCGAGCTTGCCCCTTTGGGGATCGTGACGCTGACCGGTCCGGCAATCGTGGGGGCGCTGACTTTGGCACCCAACACAGCCTCGTCGATGGTGATGGGCAGGGTCAGCAGAATATCGTCACCTTCGCGGCGGAACACCGGATGCGGTTGCACGGCCAGTGTGATCAGCGCATCGCCAGCGGTGCCCTTTCCATGCCCGGCAGCGCCCTTACCGCGCAGCCGCAGGGTTTGGCCGTCTTGCGCGCCTTGCGGTATCTTCACGGCGATATTGCCGCCTTCGGGCAATGTGATGCGCATGTCGCCACCGCGTGCGGCATCCAGAAACGGCACGGATAACGTATAGCGCAAATCCTGACCCGCGGCACTGAAACCGCGCGGATCAAATCCATCTGTGCCGCCGCGCGCATGCTGCCGCAGGATTTCGGCAAAGATATCTGCCGGATCACCTTGCGCGCCGTACCCGCGCCCTTGTTGATAGGGGTTGCCGGGGGCCTCTGCGTAGTCGCGGTAATACTGGCGCTGGGGTCTTTCCATCCCCGCCGCATCAATCTCGCCTGCGTCAAACCTTGCGCGGGTGACGGGATCTTTCAGCAGGTCATAGGCCGCAGCGATAGCCTTGAACCGGGCCTCTGCACCGGCATCATCGACGTGCAGGTCGGGATGGCTGGTGCGCACCAGCTTGCGATACGCCTTTTTGATATCCTCGGCCGTGGCGGATTTCGTCAGCCCGAGCGTGGCATATGGGTCGGTGGTCATGTGGTGCCCTTTGGGGTGATCTGGTGTCAGGCGGATACTAGCCGCAAAAAGACATCGCAGACCTGATCCAAATCAAGGCCGCACCGGATGTGGCCGGACAAAGCCGCCAACAACCTGCGCGCAGATCGTCGCTGGCCTATTCGCCCAGCGCAATCCCTTCGCGGCGAGGGTCGGCGCCACCTTGCAGGCCATCACCAAGCGAAATCGCGTGCAGGCCGGATGTCAGGGCGGTCACGTTGGTCTGATAGCCCATATCGGATAGCGGACCGGTCAGGTCTTCGGCGGCGGTACCCGCCTCGATCTGATAGGTACCGAAACTGT
>PUNR01000052.1 GCA_003551805.1 Loktanella sp. | reverse complement strand
GATCTGTCCAATGTATCGGACAACGCAAGCCAGATCATCCGCGACGAGGGCGAAATTGGTGCTGTGACGACCAATTCGCTGGGCTATTCCTATACATTCGACACGCGCCGGACAGGGCTGGACCCCAATACGGGGATCATCCTGCGCTTTGGTCAGGAGTTCGGCTTTGGTGACAACCAGTTCATCCGCACCACGGCCTTGGCCGGTGCCGAAACCAAGATCCTAAACGAAGAAGTCACCCTGCGCGGCACGATTGAAGGTGGCTATCTGGATTACCAGAAAGGCCAAAGCCGTGTGACCGACCGCTTCTTCCTTGGCAGCCGCCTGATGCGCGGCTTCGAGGCGGGGGGCATCGGGCCACGTGCGCTTGACGCTGACGATGCTATCGGCGGCAACGCCTTTGCTGTGGCACGGCTCGAGGCGGAATTCCCCCTTGGCCTGCCCAGCGAATACGGGATCACCGGCGGTGTCTTCGCCGATTACGGGTCAGTTTGGGACTCGGGCTATCCAGATGACGTGGATTACGACGATTTCACCCCGCGTGCTGTCGCCGGTGCGTCGATCTTCTGGACCACACCGATCGGGCCGTTGCGTTTCAACTTTACCGAACCGCTGGATGTGCAGGACCGCGACCGGACACGGTTCTTTGACGTGACGATCTCGACCAGTTTCTGATGACATTCTGGCGTGTCTTGCTGGTCTGGCTGATGCTGGCTGCACCTGCGGGTGCCCAGCAATCAGGGCCGGAGGTGTTGATCATCGACAGCGAACGGCTGTTTTTTGAAACACAATATGGTCGTCGTCTGGCTGCCGATCTGGCGGCACAGACGGCTGCATTGCAGGCGGAAAACGACGCCATTGTTGAAGAACTGACCGAAGAAGAACGCAGCCTGACGCAACGCCGCGCAACGATGGAACCGTCTGCATTTCGTGCCGAAGCCGCCGCCTTTGACGCCCGCGTGCAAGAGGTCCGGCGTGACCGTGACGCAAAGAACGGCGAACTGGCTGCAGAAGCCGTGCGCGCGCGCGCCGTATTCGAGGAACGCGTGCAGGCGGTGGTGGCCAATCTGATGCTGGAACGCGGTGCCGTGATGGTGCTGGAACAGCGAAATGTTGTCCTGTCGGTCCGCGCGGCCAACATTACCGATGCTGCGATTGCGCGGATTGACGAAACCCTTGGCAGCGGCGCACCCTAGCCGCGCTTGCCGCGCCGCGCCTTGATTGCTAGTCAGGTCTGCAAAGAATACCAAACAGAAAGCGTTTTCATGTCCGATCCCGTGACCGTTGCTGACATCCAGCTGATCCAGAAAATCCTGCCGCACCGCTATCCGTTCCTGCTGGTGGACAAAGTGCATAGCATCGACGGGACCACATCTGCTGTGGGCATCAAGAACGTCACCATGAACGAGCCCTATTTTCAGGGCCATTTCCCCGGCAACCCGATCATGCCCGGTGTCACAATTGTCGAAGCTATGGCGCAAACCTCTGCGGTGATGGTCGGTGCGTCGCTGGGTCTGATCAATGGTGATCTGCTGGTGTATTTCATGGCGATTGATGCCTGCAAATTCCGCCGCAAGGTCGTGCCGGGCGATGTGCTGGAAATGCGTATCGAAACCACACGCGGCAAACCGGGCGGCAAGGTATGGCGTTTCAAGGGTGTGGCGACGGTCGATGGCGAACTGGCCGCCGAGGCTGAATTCACCGCGATGATGGACCTGCAAGGCTGATGGCGGGGATTCACCCCTCTGCCGTGATTGCGGATGGTGCGCAGATCGGCGCGGGCTGCGACATCGGCCCGTTTTGCGTGATCGGGCCTGATGTGGTGCTGGGCGATGATGTGACGCTGAAAAGCCATGTTGTCGTGGACGGAGATACCCATATCGGTGCCGGCTGCACGATTTTCCCTTTCGCGGTGATCGGTGAAATCCCGCAGGATCTGAAATTCGCAGGTGAAAAGACACAGCTGCGGATCGGCGCGCGCAACCGGATTCGTGAACATGTCACGATCAACACCGGGACTGCACAGGGCGGCGGGATCACTCGCATCGGGGATGACGGCTTGTTCATGGCGGGGTGTCATATCGCGCATGACGCCCAAATCGGGAACCGCGTGATTATCGTCAATTCCTCTGCTGTCGCGGGGCATTGCGTGATCGAGGATGACGTCATCATCGGCGGTCTGTGTGGTGTGCATCAATGGGTGCGGATCGGGCAGGGCGCGATCATCGGTGCTGTTACGATGGTCACAAATGACGTGGTCCCGCACGGTCTGGTGCAGGGGCCGCGCGGTGTGCTGGACGGGCTGAACCTTGTCGGGCTGAAACGCAAAGGTGTGGACCGTGCTGATATCACCGCGCTGCGGGCGGCGTTCCAGATGCTTAAAGACGGTGAAGGCAACTTTCAGGACCGCGCCCGCAAATTGGGCACAGAAAGCGAAAGCGCCTATGTGCAAGATATGGTGCGGTTTATCCTCGGGCCTTCCGACCGTAATTTCCTGACACCGGGCTGATGCTGGCGCTGATCGCAGGCACGGGTAATTTGCCGCCCGCACTGCTGGCGCGCCTGCCGCAGCGCCCGCTGGTCTGTGCGCTGGCAGGGTTTACCCCGCAGATCACGCCTGACGTGACATTCCGGATCGAACATCTGGGGTCATTTCTGGCCGATCTGCGCGCGCGCGGCGTGACCCCGGATTTGCATGGCAGGTGCCGTCAAACGCCCTGCGATTGATCCCGCACAGATTGATGCGCTAACTGCACCTTTGGTTGCGGATTTGCAGGCTGCGATGGGCAAGGGCGATGACGGTACTTTGCGCGGGGTGATTGCCTTGCTGGAAAAGGCAGGGTTCGAAATCACCGCGGCCCATGACCTAGCCCCTGATTTGCTGCCCGATGCAGGCGTTCTGGCAGGGGCGCTATCGCCGCAGATCCGGCGTGATGCGGTGCTGGGTGAACAGACGATTGCCGCGATGGGCCGCAGCGATACAGGACAAGCCTGTCTGGTCCGCCAGTCCCGCGTCATCGCGCGGGAAGATGCGCAAGGCACTGACGCAATGATCGCGCGTTTTGCGCCGGATGACGACCCGCTTTGGGGCGCTGTCGATGCGGTGGGCGGGTTGCTCGGTTCTGCTGCGGAATGGCTTTCGGGTGCGGATGGCGCACCGGTCGATGCACGCGGCGCGATCCTGTTCAAAGCACCCAAGCCCGATCAGGACCGCCGCGCCGATCTGCCAGTGATCGGACCGGACACCGCGCGCGGTGCAGTCGCCGCAGGTCTGACTGGTATCGTAGTCGAGGCAGGCGGCGTCATCGTGCTGGACCAACCGCAGGTGATTGCCACGCTATCGCGTGCGGGTGCCTGTCTGTGGGTCCGGCCCAAGGGGGGTGCATGAAGGTTTTTGTAATCGCAGGCGAGGCGTCGGGTGACAAGCTGGGCGCGGCTTTGATGGCGGGGCTGCGGCAATTGCGCCCTGATGTGACTTTCGACGGGGTCGGCGGGCCGTTGATGCAGGATCAGGGTCTGGTCAGCCGCTTTGCGATGGATGAACTTAGCGTGATGGGTCTGGCGGAAATCCTGCCGAAATACCGCGCGTTGAAGGCACGGATCAGCCAGATGGCTGATGCAGTGGTGCAAACCCGACCTGATGTGCTGATCACAATCGACAGCCCCGATTTCTGCCTGCGGGTGGCGAAACTGGTCAAGGCGCGCAGCGCAATCCGCACGGTGCATTATGTGGCACCAACGGTCTGGGCATGGCGTCCCAAACGCGCGGCGCATATGGCGCAGCACATCGACCATGTGCTGGCCTTGTTCCCGTTCGAGCCGCCTTTGATGCAGGCCGCAGGCATGCGCTGCGATTTTGTCGGCCACCCCGTAGTAACCGACCCTGTCGCCAGCGCTGATGAGGCCGCCGCCTTGGGTGATGGCACTGTGGTGCTGGTTTTGCCCGGCAGCCGCAAAGGCGAGGTCAGCCGCCTTGCGCCGCGTTTCGGGCAGGCCATGGCAATGATTGCCGCGCAGGTGCCGGATGTGCGGTTTGTGATCCCGACCACGGCCAATGTGCATGATCTGGTGCAGGCACAGGATTGGCCCGTCGCTGTGACTGTCCTGCCGCCCGGGTCGCCCGACAAGGCGGCATGGTTTCGCCGTGCGGATGTAGCGCTGGCCGCTTCGGGGACCGTGTCGCTGGAACTGGCGGCGAATGACACACCTATGGTGATTGCCTATGACATGGCATGGCTGAGCCGGATCATCATCAGCCGGATGTTGCTGGTCGATACCGTGACGCTCGTCAATCTGGTCAGCGATACCCGCGTGGTGCCGGAATTTATCGGCAAGGCCTGCCAGCCTGCGCCCGTCGCCAATGCGGTTCTGGCGGTGCTTGCTGACCCCAAATCCCAGCAAGCGGCGATGGATATCACAATGGACCGGCTTGGGCGCGGGGGCATGCCGCCGGGTTTACGCGCGGCGCATGCGGTGCTGGATGGCCTTGACCAGACGGCCGTCGTGGATGACCAGACCTGACGCCAGCAGCGCAAATCCGGCATAGGCGCGCAGGGGCAGGGCCTCGCCCAGCACCAACGCGCCCAATATGATCGCGACAGGTGCCACCAGCAGTGTGACCAGCAACAGATTGCCGCTGCCCGCCATGGCCAGCACGCGGTAGTACAAAAGATAGGCTAGCGCCGTCGCCACGGCCGCATAATATCCGATGGCGACCCAGGTCTGCGGCTGCAGGTTCAGCGTGATCGGCCCTTCCAGCGCCCAAGCCAGGGGCACGGCGATGATGGTTGACCCTGCCAGCATACCCGCCGCAGCGACCTGCGGCGTCAATCCCGCCAGCCGTTTGCGCGCCCAGACCCCCGCCAGCGCATAGCTGAACGCACCGCCCAGCACTGCCATTTGCCCAAGTGACCGGATATCGAATTGCGTCAACGCTGACAGGCCAATCGCCGTGGCGACCCCGAAAAAGCCAAGGCACACGCCAACTGCCTTGCGCAAAGTCATCCGTTCATCGGCCAGAAACACCGCCGCCGTGATCCCCCCAAAAATTGCGGTCGAGGCGTTCATGATCGCGGTCAGTCCGGTTTCGATATGTAGCTGGCCCCATGCCATCAGACTGAACGGAATAACGTTGTTCAGCAGGCCCATCACAACAAATGCACCCCAGATCCGCGGATCACGGGGCAAGGGCAAACGGCGGATCGCGACAT
>PUNR01000222.1 GCA_003551805.1 Loktanella sp. | reverse complement strand
GTGATGCCACACAATCCGGCCCGATGCTGGTTATAGATGGCGCGCTGCATCCGCGGTTTCTGCCAGACAGCACATCACGGAATTTGCGCAATGGCGTCGGGACAAGTGATGCAGGGGATATCGCGGTCTTTGCGATTTCCAACGAGCCGGTCACATTCCACGAATTTGGCACCTTCTTTCGGGATTATGTGCAATTGCCCAATGCGCTTTATTTTGATGGCAATGTGTCGAAACTGCATGTGCCCGCGCTGAACCGGTCGGATTTCGGGCGTCAGATGGGTCCGATTGTCGGCGTCGTCGAATAGGCTAGCGCGATGATGTCGCTAACATTGGCGCTGGTGGGCAGGTTTGCGCGATCATCTGTGCCAAACCATCCGGCGTCTGACACATCATCTGCCGCAACCGGCGTGCCGCTGACATAGTCGCAAAGCACCACCGCCAGCAGGAAATGGAACTGCAAGGCGCCCGCTGGATCGTGCCGGATAATGTCGAGGTTGGTCAGATAGCGCAAAGGTGTTGCGATCACGCCGGTTTCCTCGGCCAGTTCGCGGGCGGCGGCGGCCAAGGCGGTTTCGCCGGGTTCGACATGGCCGCCCGGAAACCCCCAAAGCCCCGCATCAGGCGCCTTTTTACGTTGCACAAGCAACACGCGGTCTTGATGCAGGACAACGGCGATAGCGCCCAACCGGGGTGGATTTGATTTAGTTTGATGGTTCATTTCCCCACCCTAAGCGTCGATCACGGCCAGCGAAACCGCCATTGCCCCTTGGCGTGGGGCATGTTTGGCCACATATAGACAACGAATTCGTGAATAGGAGCGCCGCTATGCTGGAACTGAACGCCCAACCGACACCCGCCGCAAGTGATCTGATCAAGGACGGCACCGATGCGAGCTTCCCGCAGGACGTGATTCAAGCGTCGCAGGACGTGCCGGTGATCGTCGATTTCTGGGCGCCTTGGTGTGGCCCGTGCAAAACGCTTGGTCCCGCGATCGAGGCGGCTGTGACCAAGGCAGGCGGGCGCGTCAAGCTGGTGAAGATCGACGTGGATGCCAACCCGGGCTATGCGGGCCAGTTGCGGGTGCAGTCGATCCCGACGGTCTATGCCTTCTACCAGGGGCGTCCGGTGGACGGGTTTCAGGGGGCGCTGCCGCCGTCCGAATTGAATGCTTTTGTCGAAAAGATTGCCGCACTTGCAGGTGAGCCTGATAACGGTCTGGCAGATGCAATCGAAGCAGCCGAGCAGATGCTGACTGAAGGTGCTGTGACTGACGCATCGGAAACCTTTGCCGCGATCCTGCAGGAAGACCCGGTAAACGCCAAAGCCTATGCCGGTATGGTGCGCTGCTATCTGGCGCTGAACGATGTCGATCAGGCCGAGGCGGTTCTGAACGGCGCGCCTGCCGAAATTTCGACCGATCCGGCGCTGGAGGCGTTGCACGCCCAGATAACATTGCTGCGCGAAGCGGCAAATGCAGGGCCAGTGGCGGATTTGCAGGCGCAGGTCGATGCCGATCCTGCCAACCATCAGGCGCGGTTTGACCTTGCGGTGGCGCTGCATGCGAACGGTCAGGTAGAAGAGGCGGTGAACGAATTGCTTGATCTTTTCCGCCGTGATCGTGAATGGAATGATGGCGCGGCAAAAACCCAATTGTTCAAGATATTTGATGCCCGCGATGCCAAAGACCCCATCGTGCTGACCGGGCGGCGCAAACTGTCGTCGATGATATTTGCCTGATCACAAAGGCGGGCTAATTCATGCCAATGATATCATCAACTGATCTGCCAGACACCATCCCGGTGTTCCCCCTGCCCGGCGCGCTGCTTTTGCCGCGTTCGCGCTTGCCGCTTCATCTGTTCGAGCCGCGCTATCTGGCGATGCTTGACGATGTGATGAAAACATCCTCGCGGTTGATCGGGATGGTGCAACCCTATGACGCCCCCGGCGAAGCTGGCAAACTGCACAGCATCGGCTGTGCTGGCAAACTGACCGCCTTTTCCGAGACCGAGGATGGTCGCTATATGATCACCCTTTCGGGTGCGTCCCGTTTCCGGATCGTGGAAGAAGTGGAAGGTTTCACGCCCTATCGCCGTTGCAAGGTGAACTGGCAGGGCTTTTCGCGTGATCTGGGGCCTGTCGAAAAGGATGATACCTTTGACCGCGCGACGTTCATGAAGGC
Organism: Loktanella sp.; assembly: GCA_003551805.1. Lineage (GTDB taxonomy): Bacteria > Pseudomonadota > Alphaproteobacteria > Rhodobacterales > Rhodobacteraceae > Yoonia. The sequence goes on along the minus strand of PUNR01000222.1, from coordinate 3,053 downwards.
GCTGAACCGCTTTCTGGCCGACCGTGGCCTATCGACCGACTGGGACAGCCTGACCGAGGCAGAGGATGAACTCCTGATCAATTCGCTGTCCATGCTGTGCCCTTTTACCCCCGAAGATAAACAGGCCCTGCTGGAGGCTCCGTCGCTGTCCACGCGGCGCGAAACGCTGCTGACGCTGATGGAATATTCCCTGCGCGGCGGCAACGGAGAGGATATTATGCAATGACCGATGCCAGTTTCGATCCCAAAATGCTGGAGGCGCTGGTTTGCCCCATCACCCACGCTACCCTGCGCTATGATGCCGACAAACAGGAACTGATCAGCGAAAGCGCGCATCTGGCTTTTCCGATCAGGAACGGTATTCCCGTAATGCTGGTGGACGAGGCGCGGCAGGTGGAGTGAGGGGCGGAGGCAAAGCGTGTCCTATGGCTGCTTGGAGCCCGTATTGACCGCCAGAAAGTCCGCCGTATGCTAAGGTCGAGCCAAATGCGGAGATGCGGTTGACCCAGATTCAAGGCAGTAAGGATTGTGGCAATTCCCCAAAGAACCAGTTTGTTCAGGATGTGTCTGTCGCCATCGAATGCGGAGAGGCTATGCCGGACGCATTCAGCGAAGATGTAACTTGGGAGCAACCTGAAACACAGCGAATTTCGGGAAAGACTGACGTTCTTGAGCATCTTAGGTCTCGTCCTAATCCAACCTCCATTACAGTTCTGCATGCCATATCGCACGGTAAGGTCGGTGCCGCGAACGGAGAGGTGACCTTGGCGAACGGGCACACCCGGCGCTTCTGCCATGTCTTCGAATTCACAAATACCAAGGCAAACTGCATTTCAGTTATCAAGAGCTACAGCTGATCACGCAAATATCCGCTCCGTCCCGCATAACTGACGTTCGCAGGGTCTTAGCTAATCGCCTCTTTCAAACATCCAAAACCTTGAACTCCCGCGTAATGGCGGCAGTGGCGGTCCACCACGCCGACGCCCGTGTCCGCTGCTGGTGCAGATCGAACGCTGCCTGATCGGTGAAAGTTTCGTCAACCTGCCAGACCAGCGGGTTGTCTGTCGGTTGAACATCGAAACTGATACACCCTACCTCTGCCCGTGACAGGCGGATGTGATCGGGCAGGTGCTGCGCGACGGTTTCAGCCTGTTGCATAGTCTGGCAGATCAGCTGACCCGTCAGCCGGATCATCCCTGCATCAGCCGTGGCAAGTCCCCGTTCAGCCCCGCCGCCTGCCGCATGAAGCCGCGGCGCAGACGGGGGGCGCTGTTGACCAGCCCCATGCCGATATCGCGGGCGGCGCGGACTAAGGGATTGTCGTTTGAAAACAGCCGGTTGAATGTATCGGTCGCCAGCGCCAGCGTCGCCGTGTCGAACCGCCGCCATTCCTGATAGCGCTGCAGGGTCTGGGCGCTGCCAATATCTTCGCCACGGCTGCGGGCCGTTGTCAGAACATCGGCCAAGGCTGCGACATCCCGCAGACCGGCGTTCAGCCCTTGCCCGGCAATCGGGTGGATGCCGTGGGCGGCGTCGCCTACCAGCGCCACACGATCTGCGATCAGACTGTTGGCCAGCGTCAGGTTGAGCGGATAGCTGAACCGCGCGCCAGTCAGGCGGATATTGCCAAGAAAACTGCCGAAAGCGGGTTTCAGCGCCTCCAGAAAATCGGCATCGTCCATGCCGATCAGGTCTTGCGCGCGGGCGGATTTCTCACTCCAGACGATGGACGACCGGTTTTCCGTCAGTGGCAGGATAGCAAGCGGGCCTGCGGGCATAAAGAACTGATGCGCAATCCCGCCATGCGGTTTGTCATGCGCGACGGCGCAGACGACGGCAGTCTGGCCGTAATCCCAACCCGTGCGCTTGATCCCAGCACGTTCGGCAGTGCCGCTTTTGCGCCCGTCTGATCCGATCAGCAGGCTGGCCGAAAGCACATCACCACTGGCCAGCGTGACCTGCACGCCGCCCGCTTTGACCGCCTGACCCACCACCGTTTGCCCCGCCAGATGGGTGATCCTGTCGTCCGCTGCCATCGCGTCAAGGAAAGCGCGGCGCAGGTGCCGGTCCTCGACCAGATAGCCCATCGGGCCTTCCTCGATCTCGGCATGGTCGAAATGCATCATCCATGGGCTGGGGCCTTCGCCCGCACGGCCATCGGTAACTTTGATTTCAAGCATTGGCTGGGCGTTGTCGGCGATGTCTGGCCAGACGCCGATCCCGCGCAAAAGGCGCATCGACGTCAGCGCAAGTGCGTAAGATCGCCCGTCAAAGTCGGGGTTTTTGTGAACCGGCACAGGCAGGCTGTCGATCACCGTCACGGTGAACCCCGCTTGTGCGGCTGCCAATGCCATGGCTGGTCCGTTCAACCCGCCGCCTACGATGATCAAGTCATTTTTCATATGCCGCAATATGGCTGGCTGCGCGGGATTGTCCATGCGCCTTTGCGCCGCTAGGGTCCGGCCAAACAGGAGTACGAGATATGCAAGACTGGCGTTGGCAGACTGCCGCCGATCTGGGGCGGGGTATCGCCACCGGGGCGATCGACCCTGTGGAGCTAACCGAAGTTTATCTGGCCGCCATTGACGCCCATGAATTCCGCGACCGGATTTACGCCCGCGTCACACATGATCGCGCGCGTGCCGAGGCGAAAGCAGCGTCTGTGCGCGCGGCAACAGGGTTCCGTCGTGGGCCATTGGATGGCGTGCCAGTTTCGTGGAAAGACCTTTTCGACACGGCAGGCATCGGGACCGAGGCTGGCACCGCCCTGATGGCAGGCCGCGTGCCTGAACGTGATGCCGAGATGCTGGAAAATGCGACTGCGGCGGGGCTGGTCTGCTTGGGCAAGACGCATATGTCCGAGATCGCCTTTTCCGGTCTAGGTTTGAACCCGATCACCGCAACGCCGCCTTGTGTGAATGACCTCAACGCCGTTGCTGGCGGATCTTCGTCGGGTGCGGGTGCGTCGGTCGCGTTTGGACTTGCCGCTGCAGGGATCGGCACAGATACCGGCGGGTCGGTGCGGATACCGGCAGCATGGAACGATCTGGTGG